>DMHJ01000111.1:2295-3521 GCA_003449495.1 Clostridiales bacterium UBA8153 | reverse complement strand
AGCGGCGGAGGAAGACCTCCTGGCCGATATGGGCTTCCCGAGTGAACACTGGCGGCAGCTGTCCTCTACCCACCCCCGGGAACGGTTGAACCAGGAGGTGAAGCGGCGCACGGAGGTGGTAGGGATCTTCCCCCACCGGGCGGCAGTGCTTCGGCTGGCTGGGGCGGTACTAGCCGAACAGGATGACGAGTGGAGCGTAGGCCGGCGTTACTTCCGCCAGGAGTCCATGGAGAAACTGCTAGAAGGCCAAGCACCCCAACGCCTACCTGAGCCACAGCCAGGACGGGCGAGCTAGCAGAGGACCATATCCGTAGAGGACCTGGGAGGCGAATTTACACCACTTGACGGGACATGACCAATTACTCGTGTGAAACAGCGAGGAACCTGCCCAAAAGTGGTCCCTATTTTTGGCATCGCCGCTTTACCGCGCAGCACTGGGAACGTGAAAGTTTAGGCATGCAAAAGATACAAGGCGGAAGACTTTAAGCCTCCCGCTCGTTGCCATAACTGGTTGGCGTTGGGCATAAAGACAGGTGATTCATAAGGTATAGGGCACTTCAACATAAGAATGCTTTTGGGGGTCAAAGTCCTTGGTATTCCTTGTACACAATCTTAAATGATGGGTAAGGGCAAGGGCTGCCTGGAAAGCGTCGGGAAGCTTCCACCCATAAGCACGCCTCAGCACCGCAGCTTTTTCGGCAATAGCTCCGCCAATGTCTAATAGCTCATAGTGGATTAGCAGGGCTTTGGCTTTTTCCACGACCGTGTCGTCAAAACCAACAAGAATTTCCGCATAAGTGATTACCGAAATCGCGGTCATAGTGGGATCCAAGCCAAGAACAAAGGCTGATGCCTGGGGGATGCCATTAAAATGGTCAATAAGGATAACAGAATCCAAAAGCCGCTTCTGGGAGATCAAGCTTCCCATTCTCTTCGTAAGCCCTCCTGATACTTCAACCCATCTCCCTTTGACCAGATCCCTGCCGTTTCATGGACAGTTTTTTGATACGGTGCCAACCCCTGAGCATGCTTTAGGAGGGCAATTCCCTGACGGATGGCCTCTGCAACGGAAATGTTGTGCGCCCTGCTATAATCTCCAAGCCATTGCTTCTCTTGCTCCGAAATGGTGATGATCATTCTCTTGCTTGCCATACTCAACCCTCCCGGCGGTCGCGAAATGTCACTTTATATATCATATATCTATATCATCTGCCTGTCAATTTCGT
>DMHJ01000111.1:0-1889 GCA_003449495.1 Clostridiales bacterium UBA8153 | reverse complement strand
AGCGCGTCAGGGCGATGACCCGCCGAACCTCCATATAGCATATTCTGCCGCAGGTATTGGCAGGGCCGAAGCCGTGGTCACAGGAGCACGCGGTAACCGCCCCGGGGGCCAAGGGTGATTGCCTGCCCATCTCAACGTTACCGGCATGCCCACGCAGTGGTATGAACCGATATGAGCTCAGGGCGGCGAAGCACCGGGCCCATAGGTGGCCAGCTATTCGTAGTCCGGGTGAGCCTACCTGCTCCCGCGGTTGAGCATCGACGCGGATGGCCAAGAGCTCCCTTACGGTAAGCACTGTCTCCCCATGGGGACCGGAGGGCGCCGCGCCCTCCGGGTGCGGGTGCGGCAGGGCAGGCCGGGCCCGGCGGCGAATAGTGGCTGCGGCCAATAAGGGAGTAAGTCCCTGCACGCTGCAGAGACAGTCGGTTACAGGAGGCTGGACATGGCCGAGATGCTGAGGACGGAAGTACTGGTCATCGGAGGCGGGGCGGCCGGGGTACGGGCCGCCATCGCCGTGGCCGCAGCCGGCGTGCCGGTGATGTGCCTGAGCAAGGGGCCCATTGCCCGCACGGGCATCACCCCGGTGGCGGGCGAGGGGATGCAGGCGGCGGTAGCCCCGGAGGATTCCCCGGCGTATCACCGGGAGGATACGCTCAAGGCCGGCCGCGGGCTGGCCTGTCCCGGGTTGGTGGAGGCCTTGGCCCATGACGCCGTCCCCCGGCTTCAGGAGCTCTTGACTTTTGGGACCCGTTTCAAGACCCGGTCCGACGGGAGCCTGGTACAGTCGCCGCGGCCCGGCCAGCGCTACCCGCGCAACCTGTTCATCCTGGGGGGCGGCTGGGGGCTGATGGCCAGTCTCTTCCGCAAGGGTGCCAGTTTCCCCCACCTGGAGTTTCGCGAGGACGTCCAGGTGTTGCGGCTGGTTACTACGGGGTCCCGGGTCGCCGGCGCGGTGGTGCTGGACGTGCGCCGCGGTGGCGTGTATGCAGTGGAAGCCAAGGCCGTCATCCTGGCTTCAGGAGGGTATGAGGAACTGTGGCCGGTCACGGACTGCCCGCCCGAGTGCACCGGCGAGGTCATGCTGATGGCCGCCCGCTTGGGCGCCGAGCTCATCGACCTGGAGATGGTGCTGCATTACCCCACAGTAGTGGTGTTTCCCCCGGCCGCCCGCGGCTGGATGTTGCAGTACGAGTACATCATCAACCCGGATGTGCTGGGGGGACGCCTGCTTAACATCTACGGCGAGGAGTTCGTCCACGGGTTTCCGGCCCGGGACGAGCTGATCACTGCCATCAACCGGGAAGTGCAGGCGGGCCGGGGTAGTCCCTGCCGGGGAGTGTACGTGGACTTAACAGCGACCCGCTTCGGCCGGGAGGAACTGACCCGACGCCTGGAAGAATGGCTCGACCAGTTCAAAAACTTGCTCCAGGTCGGGGTCGATCTGCGCGAAGGCCGGGTGGAAGTGGCCCCGGCGGCCCACTACTGTTTGGGCGGATTGGGCATAGATGAGCACGGTCGCACCGGTGTACCCGGCCTGTGGGCGGCAGGCGAGGTAACGGGCAACCTGCACGGGGCCAACCGCCTGTCCGGCAATGCCCTCACCGAGACCCAGGTGTTCGGGTACCGTGCGGCGCAGGCCGCCGTCGACTGGGTACGGGGACAAGGCTGGCCCGGCGGGGCATGGGAGGAGAACGTGTCCCAGGAGCTGCAGGCCATCGCCCGCTGGACCGGTGATGGGGACGGACTCCGCCCCATCCAGGTCAAACGCCGCCTGCAGGAGATCATAGGCAGCTGGGTGGCGCTGGACCGCAGTGAAAGGTCGCTGGCGCAGGCCCGGGAGGCCATGGATGCTCTCTGGCCGGAGCTTTCCCGCCTGCGCGTACGTAGAC
>DMHJ01000192.1 GCA_003449495.1 Clostridiales bacterium UBA8153 | reverse complement strand
GGGCCCACCGCCGCCTCGCGCCTTGCCGCCGGCCGGTGGCCCTCACGTTCTGCGGTGGTAGCCGGAAACCCGGTCGGCCGATCCGGCCGTGGCGGGAAAGTGCGCCTGAGCGCACGGGCGGACGCCGGCACGGCGGTAACCCGGGTAGGATCCGAAGCACAACATTCTTGAGAAGGTGCCCATAGTTCCTTGACAAAGTCAGTCTACACTAAGGGTAGTAACAGCAATGCCGGGTAGAGGAGGTGAAAAAGCATGTCGCGACGATTTGCGGTCCTGGTCCTGGTGGGCGCCCTGGTGGTCACTTTGGCCGGAACGGTGGCGGCCGCGGCTGCAACGCCCACGGAGGCACCGGTCGCCGAGCGTGGCCGTGGCATCCGTGCCGTATTGCCCGATCTGACCGCCGAGCAGCTGGAGGCCATCAAGGGAATCGAGCAGGAGTATTTTGCCCATGGCCTGGAGCTGCGCATCGCCAGGTTCACTAAGCAGTTCGAGCTACGCCAGCTCCGGTTGGCGCTGGAGCCGGATGAGGCGGCCATGACGGCCGTGCGCGCCGAGCTGCAGAGACTGAGCGGCGAGATGCGGGAACTGGGCCGGGAGAAGCGTGAAGCGGTGCGAGCCATCCTCACCGACGAGCAGCTGGCTAGGCTGCAGGAGCTGGCCGAGGCGCGCCCGGGCCCGTGCCGGGTTTGCCGCCGTGTACGCCGGCGAGCCGCTCGAGGATTCTGATGGTTAGGTCCACCTGACCGGGGGCTGGAGGAGCTCAGGCTCCACCGGCCCTCGCTCCTTTTCTGCACCTTCGCCCCGGGCCCGCCCGGCCTACCATGATAACCGGGAGGCGACGGCAACCGGGTGAGCAGGATGAAAGGCCGCGTTCTTGACCTATAAGGGGGAACATGGTCCGGTGATTTTCCAGAGGATCATGCCGGCCCCTGCAGGGGGTAAGCCGGGCGATGTTGGGGGAGGTCTGGTGGAACTACCCTCCGGCTGTAGCTGGGGTTCCGCGCAGCCTGGAAGTGTATCAAAGGTGGCCCCGTACAACCCGGCTGGAAGCCCGGGTGCCCGCAGTGACACTGGATGCAAAGGCAGCTGGACGAAGAGCGCGTGCCTGGTTGCCCGCAAGGTGCGGATACCCATGATGGCGTGAGCAGGCAGGGCTAGACGCCCCTCCCGCTCGTTTGGTGTACCCGGCCCGGGCCACAGCTGGGGTACGGCGCGAGCGTCAGGACTCCGCAGGTCCGGCAGGCGGGGCGGGACGCTGCCGCCGGCGCAGGCAGCGATGGGAGCGGTGACGGTTCCACCGGGATAGCTTCGTGCAGGGTTACCGTAGTCGGATGGGCAGTTGCAGGTATAGAGTGGGGTGGTGGGAGGTGGGCGGGTTGCCCCCAATTACCGCCCGGTGTGAACTGACGCTGCGTGCACGGTGCTAGGTTGCGAGGTAAAGGAGCTTAGCCGGTGCTGGGCGCGCTGGCGAGGTCAGCCGGAATTCTATGGAGTGGCCGGTAGCGTGGTGGCAGGTATTGTCTAGGGCGATTGCCGCCGCCAGCGTGTGCCAGGCGGTGCCGTGGGCCGGGCCTGACGGCGGGTTGGTGCTGGGAACGCCTACGGTAGAGGTGATGCTCCAGCGCGCTCGGGGCGGTATGCCGGGGCTAGTCCAAGTTAACGTCAACGTATCCGTGTCCTACGAGTTCACGCCGGCGGCGGTACGGTTGCCTGTAACCCCGGCCAGCCCGCCGCAGGAGATGCTCTCCGCATAGCGGCCGTGCCGGTGGTAGGGGCACCGCAGCCGCGGCCTCCCCAGGGACCCTAGTCTTTAGCCACACATAACACCGGGGAGTCAGGGGTAGGGTGACTTTGGGGGTGGTATCCCTGGGTTTGTGATAATCCAATACATTTCCGTAGCGGTGTCCAGCCGCTGCAGCCCCCGCCACATGGTTTGGGTGCCGGGGGGACCGTCACTTTTTCGGTCCATGTAGCCGCCGATTCCCGCCACCATGCGCACCGCTTCCCTCAAAGAAGGAGGTTTTTCCGGGGGAACGGGGTTTTTGCTGACATAGACACACAGTGCTTTCCACTCTACGTCAGTAAAAAACACCGTGCAGGGAACCTGGGGGGTTTCCCGGCCCAGCATGGTTAGATGATATATCCGCCAGGCCACCACCATGTCAATGCCCAGGCAGGCCTCCAGACGGTCGGCGGTGCCTAACTGGCGGGTTCTAATCCGACAACCGCTTTTTAGGGTGCGGTGATAGACTTCGATCCCCCAGCGGCCGGAATACCACTCGACCCGCTTTTGAGCGTCGGCAAAGGTCTCCACCGGCACAGTGGTCAGCAGCATCCACTCTATGGGCGTGATACCCTCTTCTTCGTCTTTTTCAGTAACATATACCGCCCATACCTTTACCGGTGGATAGGCAGGACCTTTGTTCGGGGCAGTGAGCGTAACTTCGGCAAAGCGTAGCTCGACCAAGGGGTCCCGGGCCTTGCGGGAGCCCCGGCGCGGGAGATGGATTTGCAGCGCTCCCTCGGCTTCGCGGGAGACCATGTAATCCCACAGGTGCTCTTGTTCTACCCTACGGTTACGGGTTTTCTCTGACCTAACCAAAAGTTTGGGGCCCTCCGGCTCCCGGGTGGCCGCTAAGAACAGCTCATAGATATCTGCTTCACGGTCACCGATGCTGACCAGCATGGTCTCAGGACATAGCTTTTGGATCGCAGCCAAGCGGCTAAAACTGCGCAGCCATTTGGCGCTTTCTTTTTGCTCCAGCGGCAGCTTTTTGCGCTGGTAGCGCTTACCGCGCTGGTGCGGGTCTCTGGCCCAGCACTGGGCATCCAAGACGCCTAAGGGCGTGCCGTCTTCGGTAAAGGCCAGCGTGTCGTGCAAGATCAACCCGAGGCTTTGGTGCGCCACCCCGTTGGTCGGGCCTAAGCCTGCGGTCATCGGGTGGGTGCTGTAATCTAAGCTGGTGGTGTCCTGAGGGGCAAGCACCACCCGGTGCTCTTTGATGCGCTCGATGGTAGCCTCGGTATGCGCGTCTAAGATGACCTCCTTGCTGACCGCCTGGTTTTGGAAAAACCGGTAGGCGCCTTTGATTTTAGCCTCGCTACCGCAGGCTTCCGGGACGTTTTTCTCGCATTTATCAAAGAAATCCTGGGCCAGGGTATATAACCGCCGTTTCAACCTTTGATCATGCAGCCGGACGCTACCAAACTCTGCTTCAGCCCAGTTGGCCGGCTCTTCAATGCGCTGCCTCTCCCCGAGCTTGACCTCAGGTGCCTGGCATAAGTCTTCCCGCCAAGCGGGGCTCAAAGGATAGACCAAGATGGTTTTAGGCTTGCCATCGCGCCGGCCCGAGGTTGCACCAATCTGCTGCCAATTGGCGGCCCGGTAGCTGGTGCCCGGGTAACGTTCCGGGTCGACGAAGGTCTCCACTAATACCGGGCGGAGGCTGTAGCGTTCTTCCCAGTCTGCGGGTAAACGCACAAGCGCTACCGACAAAACATGCGACGCCAGATTAGCGGTTTTCAGGGTAGGTACCAGTAAAAACCGGGCGTTCAAAACAACTTTGCCCAGGTTCGCCCGCCGGGCGCTTTCACTCCAACCGATATACTGGTCGCGGTCTTTGAGCGCCCA
>DMHJ01000113.1:6525-8305 GCA_003449495.1 Clostridiales bacterium UBA8153 | reverse complement strand
GGGGGTTCGTGGGGGCGATAACGGGTGGCGGAGGCGGAGCGGCTGGCGGATTCACGGCTTTTCTGGTGTTTGTCTGGCGGCATCCGCTGATACTGGTAGTGTTGGTCATGTATACTGCCGCGGTGGGCACTTTCATCGCCCGGGAAGTGGGAGACGGGACGGCCGATCTCTTGTTCAGCCGGCCAGTTGGCCGGATCCGGCTGGTGCTTCACGATCTAGCCGCGGCCAGTACCCTGCTACTTGGGGTTACCATGCTGTTCGCCATGTCCCTGCGGTTAATCGCGGTCAGCCTGGGTCTGGAGCCACCTGGCTGGTCGGAGTTCGTCGTCACGGGTCTACTGAGCTTTGCCTTCGCCATGGCGGTCCTCGGTACGTCCTACCTCATCGGTTCCCTCACCCGGGATGGTCGGCAGGCCCTGGGGCTGGCCGGCGGCCTTTTCGCAGCCATGTATGCCCTGGATGTGGTCGGGGGGATCTGGGATGTGATGGAGCCCTACCGGGCAGTATCACTGTTCCGGTACTTCGCACCGATGGACGCATTGGCGCGCCGTCCTGAGCTGTGGTCGAATATGGCCGTCTTGTTCGGCGCGGCCACAGTGGCCTTCGTTCTGTCCCTGGTGGCACTGGATCGTCGCGACCTGTAGGGCGGGCATCCTCCGGCTAGCGCCCGGCTTTGGGGTTGGATGCGTCTGTCACTGGCCACTGGCGGTACGCCGGTTTTGGCCATTGGACATGAGGCACCAAAACCTGGTGGCGTGTGCCCGGTTCATCCCTCCTGATTCCGGCTGAGTGGCTGGGGAGCTAACCGGCGGCGTAAGGTAGTCAGTGCGCTCGCGTTTATTCCTTCTTCTTCTTCTTCGGCAAGCCAACTTCACGGGTTACCCAGCCCTTCCGCTTCCCTCACCGGAATACGGCGCCCCAGTGGTCCGGTGGCTTGAGTTTGACTCACATCCGAAAGCCGAAAGGCCATGGGGCGGCGTGGAGATATACGGGCACTTCCGGGCCGCCGGCGCCGAAAATGGTACCATCCGGGCAGGTGACCCGGGCATCACGTGGAACTGTATGGTTAACTGTGACCGCGAGAGCGACTTGGGTCGTCCTCTCACCGGGAAGCCCGCCTGCGGGGTTGACAGCTGCCAAGACAAATGGTATAGGTAAGAGCGAGGCGTGCTGCTGGCCGGGCCAGGGCACGCCGTGCTCATGGAGCCGTTGCGTGGGCCTTGACAGTTGCCATGTACGGAAATGGTCTGCCAGCTTGGAGCCTGGGCGCTTTCGGCCAGGCGATGAAGTTGTGGAGCCCTTAGGACGAACCCCCGTGACCCCCGGTAGGGCCCCACCGGGCCTGCCGCGTACGGTCGGGGCAAGGCCGGTAAGATGATGGCGGACCCACCACCGGTCTTGCCGGGGAAGGGCCGGCCTGCCGGGCCGCTAAGTACTGGTGCCCGCAGGTTATATGGCAAGTTTGCAGGCCGGAACTCCGGAACCGGCGGTCAGTCGAGGCGTGGTTGACGTGCCACCGTTAGCGTGCACGCGCTCAAGAGTAGCTGCGCGTTCGGGCCGGTCTCGCCTGTGCGGACAGCCCGGCGGCGATGGTAGAACCAGGGCCTTTGGCGAAGGAGGGAGGCGCTTCCCCTGCCGGGCGCAGCCGGCAGGCGCAGGCGCCGGTGGTCTCTATGAGAATTGGATTCGATCCTGAGCGCTATCTGACTGCCCAGACCAGGGCCATTTCCGAACGCGTAGCTAGCCTTGGCGGCAAACTCTACTTGGAGTTTGGCGGCAA
>DMHJ01000113.1:3493-6115 GCA_003449495.1 Clostridiales bacterium UBA8153 | reverse complement strand
GTGCTCAAAGCGCTGAAATCCCAGACGGATCTGCTCTTCTGCGTGAGTGCTAAAGACATCCAAAAGGGCCGCATCTGGGGAGACTACGGCCTCACCTACGATAACGGCACCCTGAAGACCCTCGACGATCTGAGAGAGCACGGCCTGGAGGTGCGCGCCGTGGTCATCTCCCGGTACAGCGGGGAGGAGCAGGCCAACCGGCTCCGCGCCTACCTGGAGAGGCACGGTGTTTGCGTCTACCTACAGCCGGAGTTGCCCGATTACCCCCATGATGTGGATGGCATCGTCAGCGAACGCGGCTACGGCTCCTACCCGGACATGGAGACCGCCCGCCCGTTGGTGGTGGTGGCCGGGGCCGGACCGGGTAGCGGCAAGATGGGTACCTGCCTGGCCCAGATCTACCACGATCACCGGAACGGCATCATTTCGGGGTTTGCCAAGTTCGAGACCTTCCCCATCTGGAGTCTGCCCATTGCCCACCCGGTAAACCTGGCGTATGAAGCGGCCACCGCCGACCTGGGGGACGTTAACGTCGTCGATCCGTTTCACTTGGAAGCATACAACGTAGTGGCCGTCAGCTATAACCGGGATGTCGAGAATTTCCGCATTATGAAGCGGGTACTCGACCGGGTAGGCGCCCGGGGCACCTACCACTCCCCCACCGATATGGGGGTGAACATGGTCTACCAGGGCATCACCGACGATGAGGTGATCAAGGAGGCCGGCCGGCAGGAGATCATCCGGCGACACTTCCGGTACCAATGGGAGACGCTGCGCCGGGTAGAGCATCCCGAGACGCCGCAGCGGGTGAAAAAGATCATGCTGGAGCACGACATCGACGTGCTGGAACGCCGGGTGGTGGCTCCGGCCCGGCTGGCCGCCGCCGAAGCCGAGAGCTCGGGCAAGGGTCACCAGGGAGTATTCTGCGGGGCCGCCATTGAGCTCGAGGATGGGACCGTCGTGACCGGGAAGAACTCGCCGCTACTGCACGCCGAGGCCGCCATGATCCTGAATGCCGCCAAATTCCTGGGGAAAATCCCGGATGCCATCCACCTTTTGGCCCCCGGCATTATTGCCAGCATTCACCAGCTCAAAACCCGCAACCTGCAGGGGCGCTCGCCCAGCTTGAACCTGTCCGAGACTTTGGTTGCCCTGGCCATCTCGTGCGCGACCAACCCCACGGCCCAGCTGGCCCTCGAAACCCTGCACCAACTGCGCGGTTGCGAGATGCACACTACCCACGCTCCCAGTCGCGGTGATGAGGAGGCCCTGCGTAAGCTGGGAGTGCTGGTAACCACCGATGCCCGCCCCGCCCAGCACCAGTTTCTGCTGAGATGAATTAGGGCAGGTACAGGCGGGGGTTCACCGGCCGGCCGTTGAACCGGATCTCAAAGTGGAGGTGGGGGCCAGTAGAGTTTCCGGTACTGCCCACCCGCCCGATGCGCTGTCCGGCCTCTAGCGCTTGGCCCACCCGCACTTCGATGCGGGATAGGTGGGCGTAATAGGTAGATATTCCAGAAGGCCGGGAGATGATGACCAGGTTGCCGAAGCCTCCCCAGCGGCCGGCAAAGGAGACGCGCCCGTCCCGGGATGCCGACACCGGATGGCCGTGAGGGGCGGCGATGTCAAGGCCCTGATGCATCCTGCCCCAGCGCATGCCGAAACCTGACGTGATGCGGCCGCGGACGGGCCAGATGAAGCTGGCGGAGGCTATACGTGGCGCCGTGCCCTCCACCGGGCCAGCCGGCGCTCCCGTAGGAATGAACAGTTGCTGCCCCACAGCGAGGACGGCATCTCCCAGCAGGCGGTTGGCCCGGGTAATGGCTTCCACGGTCACCCCGTAACGCCGGGAGATGGTCCAGAGAGACTCGCCGCTGCGTACCCGGTGCACGGTGCCGGAGGCGCCCCGCATGATGACCAGCTCTCGGCCCACCTGCAATGAACTCACGGCAGACAGGCGATTTAGCCGGGCGATGGTCTCCACGGTGGTGCGGTAGCGCAAGGCCAGATCCCATAGGGTATCTCCCTTGACGACTACGTGGCGGGCGACTTCAGGTAGTACACCGGCGGAACCGGGTGCGGCCCGGGAGTCCAACCTCGGGGGAAGAGGTCGCTCAGCAAGGATGGCGGCTACATCCACCATCGCCGGGGAAAGCCGGCGGGCGACCTCCAGGCGACGGGAGTAGCTGACAGAGCCGAAGATGATCGACAGGAAGAGTGCGGATGCCAACAGCAGTCCGGCCCGGGAAGTGCCGCGACGGTGCAGACTTGGCAACGCGCCACCTCCATTGACAGTGTCTGCCGGCCGGACAACTGGGCCGTGTCGTCCAGCCTAGGGTTGCCAGGTTTGGGACAGCTAGATACGGCTTGGTCCACCTCCGGGACCCGGCGGTTATATCCAAGCCTTCCCGGCAGTGGTATAATCTACTCCAGTTGAAGGGAGGCGTAGCCAGCACCATGAGCCACACCGGTAACAAACACGTGCGCACCATAGCCGTCCCGCGACCCGCTCCGAAAGTTGCCGCCTGCGGTAAGTGCCAGGTCTCCTGCCAGTCTGCCTGCAAGACCTCATGTACCGTGGGTAACCAGGTTTGCGCCCGGGCATAGCCGGCCAGGTGCACC
>DMHJ01000113.1:0-3173 GCA_003449495.1 Clostridiales bacterium UBA8153 | reverse complement strand
GCCAGGTGCACCTCTTCCGGGTGTTAGGTGAAGGCCTGGCCCTGGATGTGTCCAGCGGCAGCCTGCACTGGGTGGACGCCGCGGCCTGGGCGGCGATCTCGGGATACGGTTTGGGCCGCAAGGCCGTCCAAGAGCAGCTGGGCCATCTGCTGGATCCGGCGGCACTCGCGGAGGCCGGGGGTGAAGTAGAGGAGCTGGTCCACGCCGGGCTATTGTTTGGTCCCGAACCGCCTCACCCGGTTCTCGACTACCCCCGACCAGTGAAGGCCTTATGTCTCAACATTGCCCACGACTGCGACCTTGCCTGTAGCTACTGCTTTGCCGGTCGCGGCGCCTTCGGCGGTCCCCAGGGCCTGATGTCGCCGGAAGTCGCCCGGGCTGCCGTGGCCTTCCTGGCCGACAGCTCCGGCCCCCTCTCCTCTCTAGAAGTGGACTTCTTTGGAGGAGAACCGCTACTCAATCTCGAAGTCATCCACGACACTGTGGCGTGCGCCCGCACATTCGCCGAGTCGACCGGGAAATCCTTCCGCTTTACCATTACTACCAATGGCACCCGGCTGACTCCCGAGGTCATAGACATATTATGTGACTATGAGTTCGGTGTTGTGCTAAGTTTGGACGGCAGGGAGGCGGTGCACGACCGCCACCGCCGCGACCGGGCGGGCGCAGGCAGCTACCACCGGGTGGCCGGGCCCATGCGGGAGATAGCCCGGCGTCGTCCTGCCCACACCTGCTACGTGCGGGGTACGTACACCCGGGACAACCTGGACTTTTCCCAGGATGTAAAGCATCTGGTAGAAATGGGGTTTCCGGCGGTGTCGCTTGAGCCGGTAGTAGCCTCTCCCCAAGAGGACCATGCTCTCCGCTGGGAAGATGTGGCCGTCATCGAAGAAGAGTACGAGCGGTTGACCGCGCTGTACGTCCAGGAGGCCAAGGCGGGAAGAGGCTTTCGCTTCTTCCACTTTGAACTCGACTTGGAAGCCGGTCCTTGTCTACCCAAGCGGGCGATGGGATGTGGAGCGGGCGTGGACTACCTGGCGGTATCCCCGGACGGGAGCCTATATCCATGTCACCAGCTGTTGGGGGAACCGGGATTTCTCCTGGGAAACGTGGAGTGGGGCATCCAGCGTCCCGATCTGGTGGCAAGGTTCGCCCGGTGCACTGCCATGACCAAACCGGCCTGTCGAGACTGCTGGGCTCGTTACCATTGCGGCGGGGGATGCCATGCTAGTGCCTATGTCCTAAACCGGGACATCGAGCGGCCCTATGAACTGGGTTGCGCCTTGCAGAAAAAGCGATTGGAGTGCGCCCTTTACGTGCAGGCCAAGTTGAGGGCGTGATACGGGAGCCGGCGGGCTACGGCTGCGAAGGGGGGCAACCATGGCTTCTATCGGCAAGCTGGGCGTATGGGTGCTGGTTATTATCCTGAGCATAGGGGCAGGTGAACCTGGTCAACTCTGCCCGGCAACGGTGGGGCCTTGCGCGGCAGCCTGCAGCTTCGGACAGCTCCTGGACGGCGTAGGGGATCTGCACTACCGGCTGGAAGATGAGACGGCTGAGCCGGCGGCCGTGCCTGCTGCGGGTCCCGCACTGGTCTCCGCCTTTCAGCTGTACGTAGACGAGGTGCCTATTGTAGCGGTGGCCACCGAAGAGGCGGCTTTAGCGGTGATGACGCGGGTGCGGGAACTGGTTCTGGAAGCGCTCTCGCCGGGTGGACGCACCGAGCTACGGGGCGTCCGCGTGCGGGAGACGGTGACCGTTCGCCAGGTGCAGACGGCGGCGGAGAACATAAGCGAGGCGGACATGGCCGCCAGCATCCTGCTGCGGGGAACCACCCGCGTCCTGGCCCATACGGTGCAGCGGGGGCAATCCTTGTGGAGCATCGCTCAGGCCAATGCCATGACCACCGAGCAACTGCGACGCGCCAACCCCAGTCTGACCTCGGACCGGTTGCAGATCGGGCAGCAGCTCAACCTAGTGGTCCCGGAACCCCACGTCACCGTAGAGACGGTAGAAAGGCGGACGTACACCGAAGCTATCGGCTTCGGTATCGAGGTGACCTTGTCTCCCGAGCTATGGCCGTGGGAGGAAAGAGTGCAGCGTCCGGGGGTGAGCGGCCAGCGGGAAGTCACCGTGGACATTCGGAGGGAGAATGGGCGCGAGATCTCCCGGACGGTGGTTTCCAACGTGGTGGTGAGGGAGCCCGTCGCCCAACTCTTGGTCCGGGGTAGCCGGGAAGTGCCTTCGCCGGGCACGGGCGTGCACGTGTGGCCCCTGAACGGTCGCATCACCTCCGACTTCGGCTGGCGCTCCCTGGGCTGGCATAACGGCGTCGATATCGCCGCCCCCATCGGCACGCCCATCCGGGCCGCAGGACGCGGCGTGGTGGTTTTCGCCGCCGCGCGTGGAGGCTATGGCCGTCTCATCGTCATCGACCACGGTCAGCAGGGGAGCACCAACCTTGCCACCGCCTACGCCCACCTGTCCAGGTTTGCCGTAAGGGTGGGTCAGAGCGTAGAGGCCGGAGAAGTCATAGGGTATGTCGGGAATACCGGCCGCAGTACCGGGCCACACCTGCACTTCGAAGTGCACATCGATGGGGAACGGGTGGATCCCATCGCCTTCTTTGAGGGTAGATAATCCGGTCCCAACCGGACCTTTTGCCGGGAAGCTCCCGTGGCGGTCCGGTCACGGTCTACAGGTTGAGATGCCAGAGTCGGCCGCAACCCAGTGTGCAGGCCGGCCTGCCGCGGGCCTTCACTAGAACCCGGCACCATGCGCCGGGTGCGAGGGGTGCCTCCTCGCTACTAAGATTGTTGGCATGTCATGGGCAGGAAAAAGAAAGAAGTTATCAAGCTGGGCTGCGGAACAACAGGGCTGACGCATGCCCCGGGATTAAACCCATCGTAACCGGGCGTTGCCGCAAGTTCAATCCCCGGGTTCCTTTTCCAGGCCACATTGAGATTCGACATCTCAGCCATGAATCGCCAGCCAAGGGTGCAAACGGTAACGCGGCCGCCTTTTCGCCCGGCGGCAGCTATACCAACCAGAACTGGTCCTTGCGAGCTAGTGCTCCCGGTCAGAAGTACGGTTCCGTATTAAGGTGGTCTCGTTTCAGGCTGCGGGGCGAAGGGCCCGCGGGACACCTGTTAGCTTGGCCAGCAACCGGTTCA
>DMHJ01000164.1:2792-6192 GCA_003449495.1 Clostridiales bacterium UBA8153 | reverse complement strand
CAGGTGGTTGGTGGGTTCGTCGAGCAGCAGGATCTGGTGTTCGCCCAAGAATAGGCGGGCCAGGGCCAACCGCACCCGCTGGCCCCCGCTGAGGGCCTGACCCGGAAGGAAGAGCTCCTCACGGCTAAACCCCACCCCAAACAGGGCCGCCTCCACCCTCGCCCGGGATGCGTATCCGCCCAGTCGCTCGTAGGCGGCGCGCAGGTCGGCGTAGCCTTCCAGGAGGGGCCGGGCATCGGCTTCACCGGTGGTGGCAGAGAGGCGGCTTTCCGCATCCTCCAGCCGGCGCTCGAGGTCGAAGACGTGGCCCAGCGCCGCCGCCGCCTGGGCATATACCGTGCTATTCCGCTCCAGCTCCACTTCGGCCTCCTGGAGCAGGTATCCCACCTGGGAGCCGGCGGCGGTGAACACCCGGCCGTCGTCGGGAGACAGGCGCCCGGCGGCCAGCGCCAGCAGGGTGGTCTTGCCCGCGCCGTTGGGTCCCACCACACCCATCCTATCTCCCCAGGCCAGGGAGAAGCTGACCTCTACCAGCACTTCCTGAGCCCCGTAGCCCTTCTTCACCCGGTCCATGGCCAGGAGCATCGGTTCTCGTTTCTCCCTCCCGCCCCCAATAGCGCACCCCGGGGCGGGCGTCCCCGGGGTACGTCATGCCTACTGCGTCCACCCGGCCGGGTCCTTTCCTGGATGCGGGAACGGCACCCGCCGGTGGCGACTGTCCGGAGGCGTGCCCCCCGCCCCCTGGGGCAGGCGGACCAGTGCTACGCCGTTCAGCTACCCGGCTGTGGCCGCGTGCGCCTGGCCACTAACTTGCCCAGGCGGCGGTTGACGGCATCCAGCACCGCCTTGGCGGCGGCGTTGGCCGGGTCCCCCTTCAGGGTAACCGCCCCCACCAGCACTTCCTCATTCCTGCGAGGGGAGACCAGCACCACGGTGACCACCACCAACTCCCGGTGGCTCAAGGTGATGGCGCCGACCTCTTCCAGGGCCAGCACGTTGGAGGGGTCCACCATCCGGCCGACGGCGTTAAGGGTGGCCTCGCCCACCACCCTCAAGATGCCGTTGCGGGAGCCACTGCCCTGGGCCTCTCCCTCGTAAACCTCTTTGTCGTCGTCGGCCCGTCCCAGGGTGACTTTGGCTTCGGCCCGGCCCAGCCGGTTGTCCATGGCCAGCTGCACGCCCATGAGTTTGACGCGCAGGGCCGATATGGGTGGGGCGGCCTCGGTCAACTGGGCCACACTGATCTTCTTGTGATCCACGTGGATCCCCCAACGCGCCGCCAGGCTGCTTTCCACGTCGCGCACCAACTGCTTGGCCGTGCGTTCAGTCGAAGCTAAGACGTGGATTTCCTCGATGGCGCCCCAGTCGTTGATTACGATGCGAACGGACTGTACGCCGGCTAGCTGCCCGATCAGGCGTTCCAGCTCGTCCACGGTGGGTACCGGCCGTCTTCCTTCCTGGGTCATGGACCTCACCTCCTGGCCCTGAGCGAACGTGGATCGGCAAGGCAGTTTACATCGAACCGGTCGAGACACCACAGGCGTAGCCGGCCCCCCGGTCCAACGCCTGGCGGTTGAGGGGGATTAGATGATGCCGGTGCGGCGGCAACGCGTCCTGGAGGGAGGCGGCCACCGTCTCCAGCTCTACCACGCCGCTGGCAGCCACGTAGGCGCCCAGCGCCACCATATTGGCCACCCGGTCAGAACCGAGCTCCAGCGCGATATCGGTGGCCGGCACCCGGATCAGCCGGATATCCTGCCGCACGACCGGCCGGTGCACCAGCGATACATTGACCACCAGTAGCCCAGAGCTTACCAGCCAGCCTTCGAATTTGTCAAGGGACGGCAGGCTCATGGCGATGACCGCCGTAGGTTCGGTGATCAGAGGCGAGGCAATGGGAAGGTCGGAGACCACTACCGCGCAGTTGGCGGTACCGCCGCGCATCTCCGGGCCGTACGAGGGCATCCAGGAGACGTGCCGGCCCTCTTTCATGCCGGCATAGGCCAGCAGCATGCCCATGGCCATCACGCCCTGGCCGCCGAAACCGGCCATAATCACTTCGGCACCATTCACCCCTGCCCACCTCCTATGTCCTTGAACACGCCCAAGGGGTAGGCGGGGAGCATGTGCTCTTCCAGCCATTTGAGGGACTCCAGCGGCGGGATGCCCCAGTTGGTCGGGCAGGTGGACACCATCTCCACCAGTGAGAACCCCTTGCCATCCAGCTGGTACTTGAACGCCTGGAGCAGCGCCCGGCGGGCCCGGGCAATGTGAGCGGGATTGTGCAGGGAGACCCGGACCACGTAGGCTGCCCCCTCCAGGGTGGCCAGAAGCTCGCTTACCCGCATGGGATATCCCAGCTTGTCCACCTGGCGGCCGGCGGGAGACGTGGAGGTCACTTGGCCCGGCAATGTGGTGGGTGCCATCTGGCCACCGGTCATGCCGTAGATGGCGTTGTTGATGAAGATGACGGTGATGTTTTCCCGCCGGGCGGCGGCATGGATGATCTCGGCCATACCGATAGAAGCCAGATCCCCATCGCCCTGGTAGGTAAAGACGACCCGGTCGGGCAGCACCCGCTTGATGCCGGTGGCCACCGCCGGCGCCCGGCCGTGGGCGGCCTGCTGGAAATCGCATTCAAAATAATCGTAGGCAAACACCGAGCACCCTACCGGTGCCACCCCGATGGTTCTCTCCCGGATGTCCAGCTCGTCCATGACTTCCGCTATCAGCCGGTGAGAGATCCCGTGGGTACACCCCGGGCAGTAGTGCATGAGCCGGTCGGTGAGGGAACGCGGCCTGCCGAATACCTTGTTCACCGTGTCTTTCCCTCCTGGGCCAAAAGTTCCTGCACGGCCCCTACCACTTCCTGGGGCGACATTACGGCGCCGCCCGTCTTGCCGAAGAACCCCACCGGGTGCGCGCCGTTGACACTGAGGCGCACGTCTTCCACCAGCTGGCCGGTGCTCAGCTCCACCACCAGGTAGGCGCGGAGCTGGGGGCCGGCGGCGGCGAAGGCCCGGACGGGGAAGGGCCACAGGGTAATGGGGCGGATCATGCCCACCTTGAGCCCGGCCGAACGAGCCTTCCCCAAGGCCGTGCGGCAGATGCGGGCGGTGATCCCGTACGCCACCAGACAGACCTCGGCATCCTCCACCTGCACCAGTTCGTATCTGACTTCGTGTTCCCGCATCTTCGCGTACTTGGCTTCCAGATGCCAGTTGTGCCGGTCCAGATCCTCGGGTTCCAGGTAGATGGAGGAGATCACCCGCTTGCTGCGGCCGGCGGCCCCGGTGGTGGCCCAGTCCTTGGGCATTTCCACTCCGGCGCACCCTTCGGGAAACACCACCGGCTCCATCATCTGGCCCAGGATGCCGTCGCCCAAGACCATCACGGGATT
>DMHJ01000164.1:0-2401 GCA_003449495.1 Clostridiales bacterium UBA8153 | reverse complement strand
AAGCTGGCGGGACCGTACACCACCGTCCGGTAGTCGCCGTGACCGCCGCCGCGGGTCGCCTGGAAATAGTCGGACTGGGCGGGCTGGATGTTGCCGAGGCCGGGGCCGCCCCGGCTGATGTTGACGATGACCGCGGGCAGCTCCGCCCCGCACATGTACGAGATGCCTTCTTGCTTGAGGCTGATACCGGGGCTGGATGACGAGGTAAAGCAGCGGGCGCCCGCGCCGGCGGCGCCGTACAGCATGTTGATGGCCGACACTTCGCTCTCGGCCTGCACATAGACGCCGCCCACTTCAAACATGCGGTGGGACATATATTCTGGAATCTCGTTCTGGGGCGTGATGGGATACCCGGCGAAGAACCGGCACCCGGCCCGGATGGCAGCTTCGGCTATGGCCTCGTTGCCTTTCATGAGTATGGGCTCTGACAAGCCGACCCTCTCCCTCCCTGCCCTACTTGTACACTTCGATGACCGTGTCCGGACAGACCCGGCCGCACATGGTGCAGGCGGTGCATTTCTCTTGGTCTTCCACGCCCGCCGGCCGGTATCCCTGCCAGTTAATATGCTGCGATATGCTGATGATCTTGACCGGGCACACGGCCACGCAGAGTCCGCAGCCTTTGCACCGTTCCTGATCGAAGGCGACTCGTGGCATGTAAGGCTTACCTCCTAGGCTGCCGCGTCGGCTCTCACATTTCCCACGGCATGGTCAAGAAAAGCTCCAACACCCATACCTTGCCGCCCACCTGGTCCGCGGGCACCTGGGGCGCCAGCGCCGCGGAAACCGCCACGGCGACGATGGGAAGGGCCAGGCGGCGGGCGGCCTCCAGCACCAACCGGTAGCCGCGCAGTACCGTACCGGCGGTGGTGACGGCGCCCAGGTGGCTGTTGACCACCAGGCCGTCCACGCGCACCCTCAACGCTTCCTGGATCTGGGCGAACGAGGCCAGGATCCCCTCGACCGTAAGGGCGAACGGCCGGTAGGGGTTAACCACCAAGTAGCTGGTGTAGCTGCCCGCGGGTAGCGAGTCGGCCACCGAGGCCAGCACCCGGGCGCCTACCGCATCGCCCCCTACATCCACCACCACCCGGCCGGTGCCGCCCAGCACCGCCGCCAGCCCGGCCGGGAGCACCGGCAGCTCCGATGCCGGTCCCGCCAGCACCTGCAAAGACCGGGCGGCCAGCTTTTTCCGCACATCGCGCAGGCGGAAGTACGGCGTCACCACATCCAAGTCCACCAGCTGCACATCACCGGGCAGAAGACCCAGGGCATAGTTGATGGCCACTTCGGTCTTGCCGCTACCGTAACCGCCGGCAAAGACGGTAATCCTACGCATATTCCAGCGCCCCTTCCGCGCCGTCCAGGACGCGCCAAGCGCCGGCATTGAGCGCCTGTATTTCGTCTTCTCCGGGGTAGACCAGCACGGTGCCGGCCAGCCAACTGACCCGGGGGAGGATAAGCCCGGTGAAGTACCGCGAATGGGCCAGCCCGCCCGTGAGGATCAGGGCGTCGGCTAGACGCCCTACGCTGGCCGCGGCGCGGCCCAGCTCTTTAGCCACCTGGTAGGCCATGGCCTCGTACACCAGGCGCGCCTGGGCGTCACCGGAGTCAATGCGCGCTTCCACCTCCCGGGCATCGCTGGTGCCCAAGTGGTCCACCAGTCCTCCACGTCCGGCCACCCGGGGCCAAAGCTCCGCCACCTGGTCCCGCCCTTGGGCCACCCGGCGGACCAGCCCGGTCACGGGAAGCGTGCCGCAGCGCTCGGGGCTGAAAGGCCCTTCTCCATCCAGACCGTTGTTGACATCGATGACCCGGCCGTCCCGGTGGGCGCCCACGGTGATCCCGCCGCCCAAGTGAGCCACGAGCAGGGCCAGTTCCCCATAGGAGCGCCCGAGCTCCGCAGCGGCCCGGCGGGCGACGGCCTTCTGGTTCAAGGCGTGAAACACGCTCCGGCGTTGGATGGCGGGCCATCCGGAAACGCGCGCCCGATCCACCAGCTCGTCCACCACCACCGGATCTACGATGTACGCCGGCACCGCCAGCGGGGCGGCCACGGCATGGGCCAAAAGACCGCCCAAGTTGGAGGCGTGCTCGCCCCAGGTCCCCGCCGCCAGTTCCGCCCGGAGTTTCTCATTCACCCGGTAGGTCCCTCCGGCCACCGGTGACAACAGCCCGCCCAGCCCTACTACGGCCGCCAGCGCGTTTTCCCGGCCGTCTACAAACTCCCGCACCAGTTCCAGCCGCCACGGAAGCTGCGACACTACCGTGGGGAACGCCTGCAGCTGGGCACTGGTGTGGTCCACTTTCCTCACCTGCAGCACTTCAGTGCGGCTGCACAGCGCCAGCTTGGTGCTGGTGGAGCCGGGGTTTACCACCAGCACCAAGCGGGCCGGTCCCG
>DMHJ01000079.1 GCA_003449495.1 Clostridiales bacterium UBA8153 | reverse complement strand
GTCAACGTAATCCCCCCATTCCGGCCACCAGTCCGTCGATCTCCTGCCGGGTCCGCTTCTCGGTCACGGCGATGAGCAGCGAGTCCTTAAGCTCCGGGTACCATCTTCCCAGCTCAACCCCGCCGATGATCTTATCCTTCAGCAAAGCCGCATTCACCCGCTCCACCGGAACCGGGGAACGGATGGCGAACTCCCGGAAGAAGGGCACCGGGAAGGTGAGGGCGAATCCGGCTTTCTCCAGCTGTTCCTGGGCATAGCGGGTCTTCTTCACGCACTGCTCGGCCACTTCCCTGAGGCCCTGTTTGCCCATGACGGACAAGTAGACGGTGGCAGCCAGGGCGCACAGGGCCTGGTTGGAGCAGATGTTGGAGGTGGCTTTCTCCCGCCGGATATGCTGTTCGCGGGTCTGCAGGGTCAGCACGAACCCGCGCTTACCCTCGGCATCCACGGTCACGCCGGCGATGCGCCCGGGCATGCGCCGCATGAGCTTGCCCGTAGCGGCGAAAAAGCCCAGGTGGGGCCCGCCGAAGCCCATCGGTACGCCCAGGGGCTGGCCCTCTCCGATGGCAAAATCGGCCCCGTACTCACCCGGGGGTTTGAGAATTCCCAGGGAAATAGGATCTACACAGGCGGCGAACTGTGCGCCGCCGGCGTGGGCTGCCTCCCCCAACGCCTCCATGTCCTCCAGGCACCCGAAGAAGTTGGGCTGCTGGGCGATGACGCAGGCGGTGTCCGCGTCCACGGCGCGCGCCAATGCGGCGGCAGGAGTCACCCCGCCTTCGGTGGGGACCTCCACCAGTTCCAGCCCGGGACCCCGGGCGTAGGTGCGTAGGGTAGCACGGTACTCCGGGTGCAGGGCCGACGAAACTACGATCTTGCGGCGTCCCGGCAGGCTATAGGAGCTGATGATGGCAGCTTCTGCCGCTGCCGTGGCCCCGTCGTACATGGAAGCGTTGGCCACCTCCATGCCGGTGAGCTCGCAGATCAGCGTCTGGAACTCGTAGATGGACTGGAGCACGGCCTGGCTGACTTCAGGCTGGTAGGGGGTGTAGGCGGTGTAGAGCTCGGCGCGGCCGGTGATGTGCCCAACCACGCTGGGAATGAAGTGGTCGTAAGCCCCGGCTCCTCTGAAGCAGGCATACTTAGACGCATCCCCGTTGCGGCCGGCCAGCTCGTTCATATGGCGGACCAGCTCCAGCTCGGACATGCGCGGGGGCAGGTCCAGCTTCCCTTTGAAGCGCACCCGCTCGGGGATGTCCGCAAACAGCTCCTCCACCGACCCAAGGCCCAGCGCCTCTACCATCTGCCGGCGGTCTTCGTCGGTGTTGGGCAGGTAACGGTGCCGAACGCCCATTACCCTTTATCCTCCTCTGCGGCGGCGAACTTGGTATAGGTGTCTACGTCCATGAGCGTGTCCAGTTCCGCCAGACTATCCAGCTCCAGTTCCATGATCCAGCCGTCGTCGTGGGGGGAGCGGTTGATGAAGTCCGGTTCCACTTCCAGCTGGTTGTTGACCGCCGAAACTTTGCCCGAAGCCGGGCAGTAGCAGTCGGACACCGCCTTTACCGACTCCACCACGCCGAAGACTTCTCCCCGCTTGAGCTTTTTGCCCAGGTCCGGGAGCTCCACAAAGGTGATGTCGCCCAGTTTGTCCTGGGCGTAGTTGGTCAGGCCCACCTTGGCCTTGTTCCCCACCACCTTGATCCATTCGTGAGACTTGGTGTACCGGTACCCTGCCGGATACGTCACTTCCTCATTCCTCCTTATTGCGCCGGTAAAACGGCAGCTTCACTGTTTTGGCCATGGCCGCCCGCTGGCGTATGCTCACGCCGAGCTCGTTGCCCGCTCGCGCCCAGGTGGGCGGTACATAGGCCATGCCGATATGCCGGTCCAAGCTGGGCGCGTACGAGCCGCTGGTCACATAGCCCACCTGCTCCCCGCCGGCCAGCACCGGATAGCCGGTCCGGGGCACGCCCCGGTCCACCATCTCGAGACCGACCAGGGCCAGGCGGCGGCCCCCGGCCTGCTGGCGCTGGAGGGCCTCCCGGCCTACGAAGGCTCCCTTATCCCAGGCGACGAAGCGGTCCAGGCCGGCTTCCAAGGGGGTCCGCTCATCGTCCAGTTCCTGACCGTAAAGAGGCATCCCCGCCTCCAAGCGCAGGGTGTCCCGGCATCCCAGCCCGGCCGGGACCAGCCCCTCCTCCTGCCCGGCTGCCATCAGCTCCTCCCAGAGCGCGGCGGCATCCTCGGGCCGGCAGTATAACTCAAAGCCGTCCTCACCGGTGTAGCCGGTGCGGGACACCAGGAAGCATGAGGTCCCCGCCACCTCCACATTCTCCAAGGCCCGGTAGTAGCCCAGTTCCTTCAGGCTGGCCCGGGTCAGGCCGTACAGGATGGGCCCGGCCAGCGGTCCTTGGATCGCCAGCTGGGCAACGGCATCCGACCGGTTCTCCACCCGGACGCCGGAGTGCCCTCGCGCCAGCTCCTGGAGCCAGTTGAAGTCTTTCTCGATGTTGGCTGCGTTGACCACCGCCAGGTACCGCTCGGCCCCCAGGACGTAGATGAGGATGTCATCCACCACCCCGCCCCGGTGATTACACATGGGGGAGTATACTACTCTCCCGGACCGGGCCCGCCCCACATCGGCGGTGACCGCCTGCTGCACCAGGGCCAGGGCGCCGGGGCCGGTAATCTCCACCTCGCCCATGTCGCTTACGTCAAATAGGCCCGCCGTGGCCCGTACGGCCCGGTGCTCCTCGATGATGCCGGTGAACTGGACGGGGAGTGCCCAGCCGGCATAGTCGATGATCCTGCCACCATACTTGCGATGCACATCGAAGAGGGGGGTTCGCTTCAGCTGGTCGTTCACGCTAACAACCACCTCTACCTCTGCTTACCAAGGAAACGGCGACCGTGCCCGTGCCTGGGGTGCCACCTACCGGCTTTGCACGCCCGGGTGCCGGAGCTCCGGCCCAATCCTGTGCCTAACTGGCACCACCGCCCCTTCCCGGCGGGCATGAGCATGCCCCGAAATGTGACAGTAGTCACTTTTAGCGTATGCTTTTGTTAAACTGCCGGTGTTTACTTCACATTGATCCATAATGGTGCTGCACCCGGCGGTTACCATTCGCTACGTAGTATTTGTTTCCTCCCGTCCATATGAGCTACCGGTAACCCCGGTGCTGCGCTGGAACCGGGGCGGGACTGCCGGGCCCGGCGCTGGCGGCTGGCCGGCCTGCAGCCCGGGGTGGGCAGGAACCAGCAAGACGGCGGCGAAGCCACCTCCTGCCGGCGGGTGCGAAGACGGGCCACCGCCCAGCCTTAAGGAAGGTGCTGGTTTGCTCGATTATCACGTTCACTCCCAGCATTCCGTTGACGCCGAGGGGGATGTCCGGGACCATTGCCGGCAGGCGGTGAAACAGGGGCTTTTAGACCTAGGATTCTCCGACCACCTGGACTTTGACCCCCGGGACGCCGGCTACGGTTTCCTGTCGCTGGACCGGTATCTTGATGATGTGGCCCGCTGCCGCGAGGAGTATGCCGGAAGGCTCCACGTCCGCTGCGGCCTGGAGGTAGGCGAGCTCCACCGCTACTGGCCTCAGGTGAGCCGGGTGCTCCAGAAGTCAGCGGGAAGGCTGGATTTTGTCATCGGTTCCGTGCACTGGTATGGCGGTACGCTCCTCGGCGGCGATCGTTACCGGGCCCTGACTCCCCGGGCCCGCTACGCCCCGTATTTCGCCGAGGTGCTGGCCCTGGTCGACCACGGCGGTTTCCAGATCCTGGGCCATCTGGACCTGGTTTCGAGATACCCCATTCCCGGAAGCCCCCCGGTGCCGGAGGAGCATCAAGAGGAGATCCGCGCCATCCTCGGGGCCATGCTCAGGCATGGCATCGTCCCGGAGATCAACGTCTCCGGCATCCGGCACGGCATCTGCTCATTCCTACCGCCCCGCCCGGTGCTGGAATGGTACCGGGAATTGGGAGGTAATATCGTAGCCCTGGGCTCCGATGCCCACGGGCCTGCGTCGGTGGGGGCGATGATACCGCAGGCCGTCCGGCTCGCCCGGGACTTGGGCTTTGGCTACCTGGCCCGTTTCGAAAGGCTGGAGCTTAGCCCTCTGCCCCTGACTTGAGGGGCCGGAACCCGCCCCCGCAGGTGGAGGCGGTGCCTAAGGTGCAACCTTAGTTGAGCTTAAGTGCTGACGGGGGGAATGGCCATGTCCGGCAAGCGTGTGATCATCGTAGGTGGGGTGGCGGCCGGTATGAGCGCCGCCGCCAAGGCCAGGCGCTGTGACGAGTCCGCGGTCATCACCGTGTACGAGCGGGACCATCACGTAGCTTACGCAGGTTGCGGCCTACCCTACCACATCGGCGGCAGCATCCGCCGCCGGGAAGACTTGCTCATCGTCTCTCCGGCCTTCTTCAAGGAGAGGTTCAACGTGGAGGTGCGCGTGCGTCACCAAGTGACGCATGTGGATCCCGTCTCACGGAAGGTGATGGTACGCCCCTTGGATGCAGGTTCCGAGTATGCCGGGGAGTATGACGAGCTGATTTTGGCCACCGGCGCCACCGCCGTGGTCCCGCCCATCCCCGGTGTGGACAACCCTTTCACCTTCACCCTCAGGAGCCTGCGGGACATGGATACCATCATGTCCCATCTCTCCCGCCAACGGCAGGTGGAGGCTGTCATCGTGGGGGGAGGACTCATCGGCATTGAGTCGGCCGAGGTGCTGGCCCAGCTGGGGGCCCGGGTGACGGTCGTGGAAGCTTTAGACCGCATCCTACCCTTTCTCGACTGGGACATGTCCCAGCCCGCCGCCCGGGAGTTGGAGAGGCACCGGGTGACGGTGCTCACTTCCCAACGGGTGCTTTCCATGGCGCCGGGCGGGCCGGGGGTCTTGGTGCACACCTCGGCCGGTAAGCTGCCGGCCAACTTCGTGCTCATCGCCACGGGCGTCCGGCCGGAAACCACCCTGGGACGGGCGGCCGGGGTGGAGCTGGGCGCCGCAGGAGCTATAAGGGTAGATGAGTACATGCGCACCAGCGTTGAGCATATCTGGGCGGCCGGCGACTGCGCCGACACCGTCAACTTGGTCACCGGTGAGCGGACCTGGATACCCATGGGTAGCACCGCTAACAAGCAGGGCCGCACGGCGGGAGCCAACGCCGTGCGCGGCCCCCAGCTGACCTTCCCGGGGGTTGCCGGCACCACCATCGTAAAGGTGATGGACCTGCACGTGGGCAAGACCGGCCTGAGCGAGGGCGAGGCCCGGCGGGCCGGACTGGACCCGCTGGTAGCCCACATCCACGCTACCTCTCACGCCGGATACTACCCCGGGGCCCAGCCCTTGGAAATCAAGACCGTTACCCACCGGGACAACGGGCGCCTCTTGGGAGCGCAGGTGGTGGGCCGGGCCGGTGTGGACAAGCGCGTGGACGTGCTGGCCACGGCCATCTACGCCGGTATGAACACAGAGGAATTGGCCAACCTCGATCTGGCCTACGCGCCCCCCTTCTCCTCGGCCCGGGACCCGGTGGGCCTGGCCGGGCTGGTGGCCGGCAACGTCCGGGCGGGAGATGTCGCCCTCATGACCTCGACCGAGCTGAACCAGAGGTTGTCCAAGGAGGCCGGGGAGCTGGTGGTCTTGGACGTGCGCTCCGGAAAAGAGCTCGCCCAAACCGGACTCGTCAAAGGCAGCCTGCACCTACCGCTTCCCGAGCTCAGGGACCGGCTACAGGAACTGCGGCCCTACCGGGACCGGGAAGTGGTGGTCGTCTGCCGGGCCGGGTTGCGGGCCTATGTGGCCGCGCGCATCTTGGCCCAGAGCGGCTTTCCCCGGGTTCACGTGCTCAGCGGCGGGATCCTGGAATGGCACTACTCGCTGGAGCCGGCCGGCGCTTAGCCCTCCGGCGAGCTTGCCGCGCTACCGGGGGAGGGGCAAGACATCCCCTCCCCCGGGCGAAAGAGCCGGTGAGCGCGGGAGGCCCGGGCCTGGGCACCGGCGGTGGGTGAGATGCGGTTACCGTCGGAGCATCGACCCACCGCTGGCCTACCCCGCTACGCGATGAGATGGAAGGAGGTCTGGCGCCCGGCCAGGAAGTGGACCTTTCCGCCGGTAAAGACGATGTCCTCCTCCAAGGCCATGGTAACCAGCTGTCCTCCCCACTCCGCTACCGGCCCCTTGGCATTGAGTTCCATGGCGTGACAGGTGTCTTCGAACAGCTCGTAGTCTCCTCTGCCCGGAACGCCTCCCTGCTGGTCGTAAAGTCCGATAACCGGCCCGGCCCCATGACCGTGGTAGCCCAAAGGATGCGTGTATATGCAGGCTGCAATGCCCTCTGCCCTCGCCGCTTCCAGGGACTGTTTGAGTACCTCATTGCCTGTCCTGCCCGCTACGAACTCTCCGGCCAGAAGATCCTGCAGCCTGTTTGCCGTCTCCAGCACCGCTGTCAACCCGGACGGCGCCTCCGGCTCACCGGTCTTCAGGACATAGGCCAGCTGCTGCACATCGGTGGCCAACCCCAGGTAGTGAAAGCCCAGGTCACAATGGAGGAGATCCCCCGGCCAGATGGGTTGCTGGGGATCTGCCGACGGCTCGCCTTGTCTCTGGACGGTCACGTTGGAATGAAACCAGGCGCGCAGGCCCAGCTCCAGCATCCTCTGGCGCATCCACCACCCTAAGTCATGGGCGGTGGTGACCCCGGGGTGCACTACCCGCGAAGAGAAGGCTTCCCCGATGATCCCGTGAGCCATGTGGACGATCCCCGGATAGGCGGCCAGTTCCTGGGGAGTTCGCCGCTCCAGCCAGGCGACGGCCAATCTCTCGGCGCCTTGGGTCCGGGCCGCGTACACCGGTCCCAACGCCCGCATCAGTTCTTGATACTCGTTATGGCTCAGCCCATCGCCTAAGGCGAACGCCGGCGACACATTGATGCCGATGCATGCCGGGTCTTTCTCCCGGACCAACCGGCCCAGCGCTTCCCACTGGTCCTCTGTCGATGGGTCCCACGCCATCCTGTACAGGTCCCCTTCACCGCTGCCGCTCCTGGCTAGGATGTAGCGCTCCACCTCGCCCTGGACGGTGCGGTAAAAAACCAGTATGGTGCGCCTGCGGGCGGAGAGCACGGTGGCGGGAAGCAGCGTGAGGAACACCGGGTCCTCGTTGTACTCCCTGGCAACCACCACCCACATATCGAAGCCTTCCCGGCCCATGACTTCAGGCAGGACCGTTTCGAGCCTGGTGCGGAGCCAGCCGTCGACTATCCTAGCCTGTTCCCTGAGAGCGAGCACCTTCTCTTTCCCGTTGGGAGCCCTTGCCGGCCATGGGAAGTCACATCCTGCCATGGTTACCTTCTCCCTTCCTCAAGGCCCTAAGGCTTACTTATGGGCCACCGGTCCAGAGCCTGCCTTCCTCCTGACTCTGGTCCCGGCTTGGAGACCCGGGGAGCACCGTCCACGGCGGCGCGGAGGTAGTTCATCAACCCTAATACCACCGCTAGCCGACCTACCCCACAACTTCCAGGTCAACCCCCGGTTCGCCGGGTACCCGGTCAATGCCTCTCCGGTTGGGAAGTGTTGGCCGGCCGGCGCCAAGTGCTCCTCGAACAGCCGGGGGCTATGCCCGGTCACCCGGCCCAGGGCCTTGCTGGCAACCCCGGTAGTACTGCAGCATCAGGACCCGGTCGAAGGCGCGGAGGTACTGGTCCACGGCCTCTTGGGTGTGCTAGAGCCGGCGGGCGATCTGCTGGGTATTGAGTCCCTGCACCCACCGGCTCGAGCCCGTCGTGGTGTTGCTCCTCCCCGCATCAGGACCAAGGTCTCCTCTCCCCGCCCGCACCGGATGGTAACACGCCTACTTCCTACGTGCGGTGTAGGCGCCGGTAGGCTGCGCCAACACCAGGCTCTCGGCCTTTTCCGCAGTAACGTTGAAATGAACTCTTACCCCGCTGACCAGGCCTTTGGGCCCTTTGAGCTCAAATGCGTGA
>DMHJ01000125.1 GCA_003449495.1 Clostridiales bacterium UBA8153 | reverse complement strand
ACGGGAACACTGGCCGTACAGCCTGATCTGCCAGGTATGTTTATGGACGTACCTGATCTATGGCCTCACCGTACGTGGTTTGTTTGCGGGTACTGGCAATGCCCACCCCACCTTCCGGTGGATCTTCAATGCCCTCGTCGCACCCATAGAGGCTACCATGTTCTCGATCTTGGCCTTCTTCATCGCGTCTGCGGCCTACCGTGCTTTCCGAGTGCGTACGGCAGAGGCGACGGTCATGATGGTCGTGGCAGTTATCGTCATGTTGGGCAACGTGCCCGTCGGTGAGGTAATGTGGGATCGGTTCCCTGCGTTGGGCGGATGGCTCTTGCGAATACCTAACGCCGCGGGCATGCGCGGTATCGTAGTGGGCGTTTTTCTGGGTGCTCTTGCCGCTACTTTGAGGGTCTTCCTCGGGCTTGAGCGGAGGTACCTGGGCGCGTAAGGCGCGGGGTCTCACAGTTTCGACCGTACCCAATGCCAATTCAATTATCGGGAGAAAGGAGGAGGGACCGATGTCTATCTGGGAGCGGTTTGAGAGGATCGATGCCCGCCTGGTGTACCTGTTTATGGCGTTGGCGCTGGTTCTGCCGGTGTTGCGGCCCATCGGCATGCCCATATCCATCAACCCTCACCTCACCCAGCCGTTCTTTGACTGGATTGAGGGCAGACTGCCCCCCAATTCCCTGGTGCTCATGGATGCAGCCTACAGTGCTGGACCTGCCGCCGAGCTGGAACCGCAGCTGGTAGCCAACTTCATACACTTGATGCGGCGCGGGCACAAGGTGGTGGTCATGGCCCAGTGGGAGATGGGTGCTGTGCTGGCCAGGACCACGTTAGACCGGGTGGCCAAGGAAGTCGGCGCGGTGTACGGCGTAGATTACGTGGTGGCCGGATGGCGTGCGGGCGGGACTCCCTGGGTACGCTCGCTGCAAGATGACTTCTGGGCCGGTATGGCAGCTGTGGACGTCGACGGCGTCTCTTTTGAGCGGTTACCGCTGATGGCGAGGGCCAGAGCCCTCACCCCCGAGCATTTTGCCGGCATCATCATCTATGCGTCCGGTTCTCCGGGCGTAGCCACGTGGATTACGTGGTTTCCGGAGATGCCCCTGTACGTGGGCAACGTCGCCGTACAGGTGCCGGGCAACATGGATGAGCTGGCAGCCGGCCAGATACGGGGCATGCTTTCCGGGCTGCGTGGAGCAGCCGAGTACGAGCTGCTCATAGATAAACCCGGCCGGGCCGTCAAGCTCATGGACGCCCAGTCCATGGCGCACGCGATGATCATTATTCTGCTTGTGCTCGGCAACGTCGGCTATGTCATGAAGGGTAGGCGGAAGGCAGCCTGAGACCGGACCACAAGGGAATCCCCGGCATAAGGAGGTGAACATGGATGAATATATCAGGCGACCCGCAAGTGTGGGTGATTGCCATCGGGACCCTGATGATTTACAGCTATCTCTGGAAGGAGAACGCTGCCTACCGGTTGATGGAGCACATGCTTCTCGGGCTGGGAATAGCCTTCAGTGCCGTGCTGACCTGGGATACCTTGATCATCCCCCGGGTCAGAACCAACATCATCGCCCAAGGGCATTGGATGTTTGTCGTGTTCGGGCTGCTAGGCCTGCTCCTGTATACCCGCATGCTTTCTCCCAAGTGGTCCTGGCTGTCCCGGTACCCGGTGGCGGTGTCCGTAGGCTATGGCGTAGGGTTCTCCATGGCGATGAGCCCCAGACCGTGGCTGCTCCAAGTGCGGGACTCCTTCCGCGACCTGTGGGTCGTACGGGACGGAGTGTTCAGGGCCCAAGCCACCTTCGACGAGTGGGTGTTCTTCATCGCCCTCATCACCACGGTGATGTACTTCTTCTTCACCGTACCCCATAGGGTGACGGCGGTCAGGGTAGGTTCACGCATAGGTCGCTATGCCATCATGGTGGCGTTTGGCGCGGCATTCGGTAACACCGTGGCCGGGCGGATCTCCCTGTTCCTGGGCCGGCTGCAGTTCTTGCTCCACGACTGGTTAGGCTTCATCATATAGGCTCGCGGCGAAAAGCGCCCATCAACCGGTGGGCGCTTTTCGTTTTGGCATGGCTTCATTGCCCGTGAGCAGGTTCGAACCTTCCTACCCGCCAGACGGCCTACGGGACTTCAAACCACCTGCAATATCGTCTCCCGCTACCGGGAGCATCAGCGATCCTTCTACGGCCACTAACCTGCCCGGACGGAAGTCAAGCGGCGAGCTGACGGAAGACACGGCGTCCATGCTGATGAAGCTACGTCGCCGGGCAGATATTCGTAAGGGGCCGCCTCCGTTTCTGCCGGCTGATTTCGCCTGGCAGATGCCGGCGGCCCCTGGGGTAATGCATACGGGCATCCAAGTAGTCTAGACGGGCTCACCATGACCGGGCTACGCCCTCTCGGTGCTCGCAGACAGTCGAACCCTTGAGTACGGCATCACGATCTAGCCGGAAGCCTGCCTTGACGTGAGGGATACGAGGGCCCATCGCCACCACCGGATCGGACTACTTGTCTTCAGAGGTGTGGTGGTGTCCAGCCGGCCAGGACGATTGGACGCGGGGAGGAGAGTTCCCGGCGGCCATCAGGGAGGGCCAGTGGTCCAAGACCAGCTGGGACCAGGTCTCAAACTTGGGCCTGAGGGTAAGCAGCCCGGTGTATGGGACGAAGGTGCCCTGCATTTGCCGGGCTTCCCGCACCGCTATGCCGTTTGCAGCCACCCCGGCCAGCCCCACGAGTCCGGCGTGCACTTGCCCCACTGCCGTGCTATCGTCGTTGAGCCAGGCCACCCAGGTGATGGCAGGCCTGGACGGCAGATAGAGCTCCTCTTCGAGCTCCCGGCCCGCATTGGCAGCCAGAAGCTCGGCGAAGCCGGCCGGCCCGGCGAGAGGGTTAATGTGACCACCGATGCCCACAGACAGCAGGCCGTGCAGCCTGGACTCGCTTTGGGCCGGAAGGCGTTGCACGCAGAAAATGCTGTCTGCGTCAAAGAGCACCACGTAGGGGATGATCTGCTTGAGGGAAGGGTCGCTTTCCACCTCACCCCGCGGGAGGAACCGGCCGTGCACCGCGCACCGGCGCAGGAAATCCCCAAGGGAAGACGAAAGTCCCTGGTGGGAAGATCCGGCAAAGAGCAGATCTCTGCTCACGACATACACTAACTCGTCCATATGGCCTCCTTCGCTGAGGTTCTGGGGAGGTGTGGCTTGTGGGCCAGGCGTTACTGGTGGTGGACATGTTGACGGACTTTCTGGAGCCCGGCGGCCGTCTCTTCTGCGGTGAAGCCGCCCGTACCATTATACCCCGGGTGGCAGAGCTGGTGAAAGCGGCACGCCTGGCAGGTGAGCCGGTGATCTTCATCGCCGACAGCCACTTGCCCGGTGACGCGGAGTTTGCCATGTTTCCTCCCCACTGTATCCAGGAGACTCCCGGCGCCGGGGTGGTAGAGGAGCTGCGGCCGCAGGCCGGTGAGAGGATCATAGCCAAGCGGCGATTCTCGGGGTTTTACGGCACCGACCTGGATCTCACCCTTCGTGAACTCGGGGTCGAGGAGCTGGTTCTGACCGGGGTCTGCACTAACATCTGCATCCTGTATACAGCTGCCGATGCCCGCATGCGCATGTACCGGGTGACGGTCCCCCGGGATGCCGTCGCTTCCTTCGACCGAGCTGCCCACGACTGGGCGCTGCGCCAGTTAGAGACGGTACTGGGCGCCGCCGTAACCTAGGAGGTGGGCCGGGGGATGCTCTTACAGGTGCTTGGCCGCTACTCGCCGTTTCCGGCGCCCAACGGCGCCTGCCCGGGCTATCTACTGGAGCACCAGGGGGAGCACATCCTCTTGGAGTGCGGGAGCGGAGTCTTGAGCCGGCTGCCTGCCCGGGTGCCCATTGCCGGACTGTCCACGGTGATCTTGAGCCACTTGCACAGTGATCACTGTTCTGATGTATCCGTGCTCAGGTACGCCGCCGACGCCAGGTTGAGGCTTGGTTGGCACGACCGGCCCGTCTACGTCTACGCTCCCCCGGAGCCCGCCGACGAATTCCGGCGTTTGGCCTACCGGGAAGCCATGGTGCTGGAGTCCATAGCTCCCGGCGCTGTGTTGACCGTGGGCGGCTTCCGGGTGGAGTTCTTTCCCGTGTCCCACTCCCTGCCCGGCGTGGCCATGCGTATCACCGCGGGTGGGCGCATCCTGGCCTACTCAGGAGATACCGGTCCCTGCCCGGGGGTGGTGGAGGCTGCGCAAGGGGCCGACCTTTTCTTGTGCGAAGCCACGTTGCAGGACGGCGATGGCCCCGGTACCCGGCTGGGACACCTGACCGGCGGGGAGGCCGGCCGCCTGGCCGGTGCCGCCGGGGTCGACCGGCTGGTGCTCACTCACTTCTTTCCCGGGCACCACCCGGAAGAGCGGGCCGGCGAAGCCCGCGCTTATTTCAGCGGCCGGGTGGAGGTAGCCCAGGAGGGCGCGCTCTACCAGGTCTAGTGCGGCAGCCGGTGAGCCCGGTACTGGTACTTTACCAGATGTAGAAGATCCAGCCTGACACTGCCTTCGGCCGATAGGGTGAGGGTATAGGACCGGCTGACGTTCATCATCTCCCGGAAAGCCTTGAACTCCTCGAGCGTCGCCCGGCCCGTCGCTACTAGCAGGGCAGTTAGGTGGCCGCGCGCCTGAGCCCAGACTTCTATCAGGACTTCCTGCCCGCCCGAACCCCACACGGCAGTGAAGTCCACCTTGAACAGGGTATCGTTGAAGACGATATCCTGGCCCTGCGTGCTCAACGTGCGGTAAGCCGCGCGGCGGTCGGCCGCCAGCCAGGCTATACATGTGGCTGCGCTGAGATCCGGCGTGTCTATGACCACCAGGGGTAGCGGCAATCCTCCGGGCCCGGTACTGAAGGCCTTCAGGGAGGCCGTAAGTTGCTTCCCGTGCGGGTGTATGCTGCTCTCCTCCCTAGCTGGTGCCTGCTGCGCGTACCGTTTCGACACCCGGAGCGTGACCTCCTTTCCGGTGATATAGCCCGGGCGTCGCGGCCATACCACGGTAGAGAGCCTTGCGACCGGGTTTGGGGCCATCATCCCGGGGGGATCACGTTATGCGCAGCTACCCACGGTACCATCGTCGCCGTCCCCCGGTTCACTTCCGGGATCAGCCCTCCGCCCGGCGGTGGCGCCTGCCGTCCCGGATCATGGCCTCCCTCGTACTCTTTATCCTGGTTTACTCCCT
>DMHJ01000059.1 GCA_003449495.1 Clostridiales bacterium UBA8153 | reverse complement strand
GGGCCCCTGGAAGTGCTGGCCCGCTCATCCGGCAGCTTGCTCATGCCACCCGGTACCCTGGTGGCCGGGACTTTCCCGCAAGAGCGGGACGAGGTGGCGCTGCCGGTGGCCATGGCCCGGGCCATGGGCGCCGACCTGGACGATACCACGCGGTTTCTGTTTAGGCGGGGACGGCGGCAGGTTTGGGTGGAGTACCGGGTGGTGGGGCTCTATGAACCGGACTTCGACCGGTTCGCTCTGCCCGTCATCGCCCTGCAGACCACGGGTCCGCTGGAAAACTTTGTCCAGCTCGTCTACTACCTGGTGCTGGATGACCCGGCCCGCATCGACGACCTGGGCCGGGCGTTGCTGCGGGATAGGGAGCGGGTACGGTGGGTAGAGACGGAGCGCTTGATCCAGGAGACCGAGGCGTTCCAGGCCTGGCGGGAGCATTACGGGCGCTCCCAGTCCTCCGCCCGCGGCCTGGTCTTGGTGCTCCTGGTCATCTCGGGCCTGGGCGTGCTCAACACCGTGCTCATGGGGCTGTACCAACGCCGGAGGGAGCTGGGCATCCTCAAGGCGCTGGGGCTCAGGGATACCCAGCTTTTCTGGCTGTTCCTGTTGGAAGGGGTCCTGCTGGGTCTGGGCGGACTGGCGCTTGCCCTGAGCGGAGCCTGGCTGACCCTTGCCTTGCTCACGCGCCTGGGCATGTTGCCCGTGTGGGGTCTGGACGCAGTCATGATCAGGAACGCCGCTCTCGCCGCCCTGGCCGTGTCGGTGCTGCCTGCCTGGGTTCCTGCCAGCCTGGCCCGGGACCGCAGCGCCCAGGAGCTGCTCACGGCCGGTTGAACCCGGGAAGCGGCCGGGAGACCCGGGGATACGGACATGGCCGCTCTGGTGAAACGGCCAGGCTTCGATCACCGGACCGGCCGATCCGGATGGAGAGGTCAGTTCATACCAGTAGCGTACCGGTGGCTCCTGCCAGGATTGGTGTTCTGGAAAACGCCCGCGCCACGATATACCCGACCTACCCGGCAGCCTGCCCCCAACGCCGTTAACTCCTGCCGCCAACACCCCACGGCTCCGCCCTCTGTGGCAGCTACTGCCGGTTGCAGGCCTGCCGCATGGTCTCATTTCGGCAGTTCTTGAACCTCCCGTCCCCGCAGCAAGCAGCCAATCCCACCTGGCACCGGCCCAATCCGGTACGTGGCTGGCCGGCGGGAAGCAACCGCGGAAGACGGACCTGGCGCTGCCCTTAGCCTCCCGGATTTGGCAGGATATTCAATGAAATGAGTCTCAGGTCCTACCATTGATGGGTCTGGTGCCCGATGGTTGCCTCGAGGGGGCGGTGCTACCATAGAGACACCGGATACCCCAAAGAGAGGAGGTGACAACACATGCTGGCTGTCTTCCTCTCCATCCAGCGGCTCTTCCGCAACAGGCGAGGCCAGGGCATGGTGGAGTACGGGCTGATCATCGGGTTAGTGGCGGTGGCGGTTATAGCTGTACTGACGCTGATGGGCGGCAGGATCAGAGAGATGTTCGACGCTATAGTGACTGCCCTCACACCACGCCCATATCAGGTGCCAGGATAGGACGAAGGGGTGCACAGATTGGTCTTCCGGCGGGGAGGTCTACGGTAAGTTTCGGGGGCCCGGTTCCCGGGGGCCGGGCCCCAGGGTCACCGGGAGGTGGTGGAGGTTGAGACGGCCGGGCTCCCGCGGGCAGGCCACCGTGGAGATGGCGCTGGTTCTGCCCGTGCTCCTGCTGGTCCTTTTTGGAATCGTGGAGTTCGGACGGATCTTGCACGCCCAGCTCCAGTTGCAGCACGCGGCCCGGGAGGGGGCGCGCTTGGGGATCACCGGTGCGCCCGACGCCGACATCCAGCAGCGGGTGCGGGAGGCGGCGCCCACCTTGGACCCGGCCCGGCTCGCCGTGCTCATCGCCCCGCCTCCGGAGCAGCGGCAGCGGGGAGCCGGCCTGACCGTGACCCTCAACTACACGTTCGTCACCGTCTATCCACTGATCCCGGGTTGGCCGGCCCCCGTACCCCTGCGGGCTTCTCTGGTCATGCGCATGGACTGAGGGGCGGAAGGGAGAAGCGCCCATGCGGGACCGTCGCGGCAGCGTGACCTTGCTGGTGGCCTTGGCCGGCACGGTCGTGTTCGGCTTCGGTGCCATTTCCGTGGATGCCGGGCGGGCCTACGTCAGCCGCCAGCACCTGGTGAACCTGGCCGATGCCGCCGCCATGGCGGGGGTGCGCGAGCTGCCCGAGTCTCCCCAGGACGCGGTGACCCGGGCCCGGGAGAGCCTGGCCGCCAACGGTCATGACCCGGCGTTGGCCGAAATCACCGTGCTTCCTCCGGGCAACGTCCTGCGGGTGACGGTGCAACAGGCGTTGGCCTTTGGTTTTGGCGCCGTCCTGGGCCGGTCCGGCGGAATCATGCAGGCGGTCTCCGAAGCCGAGAGCTTCACCGTGGGAAGGGCGCAGGGGGCCCAGCCCTTCGGCGTCGAGACCCAGCCCTTCCGGTTCGGCGAGTCCTACGTCATCAAGCTGGGGGGTAAGGGCGATGATGACTTGCGTCCCCAGCGGGGCAACTTCCGGGCCCTGGCCCTGGGTGGGAGGGGGGCCTCCAACTTCCGGCGCAACATCATGCACGGTTATGCCGGCTTCATCAGCGCCGGCCAGACCGTGTTCAGCGAACCGGGTAAGATGAAAGGGCCCACCCAGGACGGGATCGAATATCGCCTGGCGCAGGCCCCCCACGAAACCTTTG
>DMHJ01000063.1:2175-2882 GCA_003449495.1 Clostridiales bacterium UBA8153 | reverse complement strand
TCTACTTGGGACGGGCTGGCAAATGAGCTGTCGGCGTGGCCGGGATTTGACCGGCTACCCCCAGCCAAAGAGGCGGAGGCCGGTACGCGTGAGGCGTGCAAGGAGGCCCGGGACCAGGCCAAAGAGGTCGTGCGTGGTCTCTGCGAGGGGATCTTCTCGCGGCCGGGCCACGAACTGGTAGGAGACTTGTGCAGGTTGTCCCCGGTGGTAGGTGCCCTCACCCGGCTGGTCAAGGACTTCCACCAAGCCTACCATGAGGCCAAAGCCCAGCGGGCGCAGGTGGACTTTAGCGATCTTGAGCACTTTTGCCTCCAGCTGCTGGGGGAGGATGACGGATCCGGGCGGCTGCGGCCTTCGGCGGTTGCCAGGGACCTGCAGGAGCAGTACGTTGAGGTGCTGGTAGACGAGTACCAGGACATCAACGAAGTGCAGGATACCATCATCCGGCTGGTATCCCGCCAGGACCACCCGGAGCCCAACCTGTTCATGGTAGGGGACGTAAAGCAGAGCATCTACCGGTTCCGGCTTGCCGACCCGGGCCTATTTTTGCGCCACTATGGCGATTTTCCCCGGGACACCTCCGGTCGTGCCCGGAAAATCGATTTGAGCAGCAATTTCCGCAGCCACCACTCCATCCTCTACGGGGTGAACTCCCTATTCAGGCAGCTGATGAGCGGCGGGGTCGGGGAGATCGACTACGATGCTTC
>DMHJ01000063.1:0-1757 GCA_003449495.1 Clostridiales bacterium UBA8153 | reverse complement strand
GGAATGCCGCGGTCGAGGAAACCGGATCCGAGGCGGGGGAAGAACCCGGGCCAGACGACGAGGAGGAGGACTTGCCGTCGTTGGAGCGCGAGGCCCACCTGGCGGCCGGGCTGATCAGAGAGATGGTGGGGGGTAGTGAGCCCTTCCGTTTCTATGACACCCAGCTGCAGGCGGTGCGGGATGTCACCTACCGGGACATCGTCATCCTCATGCGGGCCACGCGCGAGCGGGCCAACGCGGTCATCGAGGTCTTCCGGAAGCTGGGTATCCCCAGCTACGCGGAGCTGGGCACCGGGTACTTTGCCGCCGGCGAGGTGGAGGTGGCCCTGGCCATGTTGCGGGTGATCGATAACCCCCGCCAGGACATCCCGCTGGCCGCGGTACTGCGGTCGCCTGCCGTCGGTTTGAATCCCGGGGAGCTCGGCCGCGTGCGACTGCAGGTACGCGACGGGTCCTTCTATGACGCGGTGGTGGCGGCTGCACGCAATCCTGAACTGGGCGAGACTGCCGCCAAACTGGCGGGGTTTCTCTACCGCCTGGAGGGATGGCGCACGGCGGCCCGGCGGGGACCGCTGAGTCGCCTGGTCTGGCAGGTGCTCGAGGAGACCCGATACTACGACTACTGCGGCGGCATGCCGGGCGGCGCGCAACGGCAGGCCAACTTACGGGCGCTGTACGACCGGGCCCGCCAGTTCGACGGCTTCGCCCGGCCGGGTCTTTTCCGCTTTCTCCGCTTCGTGGAGAGGCTGCGGGAGAGCCAGGACCTGGGCACTGCCCCCGCCCTGGGCCGGGAAGAAGACGTGGTGCGGGTGATGAGCGTGCACAAAAGCAAAGGTCTGGAGTTTCCCGTGGTGCTGCTCCTTGATGCCGGTAAGCTCTTTAACCGGCAGGGCCTTCAACAGGATGTGCTCTACCATCGCCGGCTGGGTGTCGGGCCCCGGGTGGTGGATGCGGACCGGAGACTCAAATATCCGTCCCTGGCTCACACTGCCGTATCCTGCCGGTGCAGGCTGGAAGCCCTGGCCGAGGAGATGCGCATCCTGTATGTGGCCATGACCCGGGCCCAGGAGAGACTGATCCTGGTAGGTTCGTGCCGTGGGCTGGAGCGGAAAAGGCAGCGCTGGGCAATGGCCTCCCGCCTCCCGGGCAGGTGCCTGCCTGATGCCCAGCTGGCCCGGGCCACATCGTGGTTGGACTGGCTGGGCCCCGCTCTAGTCCGGGTGGGGGCCCTTGAGTCGATGCAGGGTACTCTTGTCCCTCCAGGTTTCGCCAACGACGCTGCGGCATGCTGGAAGGTTTCCCTATCGCCGCTTCCCGGCCCGGTGCGCCACTCATCCGAGACGCCGGGGGACCTGGGCGGGCTCACCTGGGAGGCCATCTGCCGTCTCCAGCCCCCGCAGCTTCTACCCGATCCGTCGCCGGCCGCCGAGATCGCCAGGCGGCTGGAATGGACCTACCCACGGTTATCCTTGACCGGACGGGCGGGTAAGATCAGTGTCAGCGAGCTCAAGCGCTGGCACGACCCGTTTCGTGAGGACGGTGAGGACCAAAGCGCCCGCCCCGACCTCCCGGCCCGCCTTCCCCGCTTCCTGGCGGACCGGGGGCTAGGCGGGTTGGAGCTGGGCGTGGCCACCCACGCAGTCATCCGGCACCTGGACTTGGAGCAGCCGCTGGATCTAGAGGGCCTGACCCGGCAACTGGAGTCCATGGTCCAGAGGGAACTGGTACTACCCGCAGTGGCCCAAGCCATAGCCACC
>DMHJ01000105.1:2969-3966 GCA_003449495.1 Clostridiales bacterium UBA8153 | reverse complement strand
GGCCATCAGGGCCATGAAGCATACATAGCCGGCTCCTACCAGATACGCCACGGTGGGATTCCCCAGCAACATCGCGCTCAACCCCTGCATGGCCTGGCCACCCCCGAACAAGAGTGGGATCACCATGACCACCGGCATGATGACGATCACGACTACGCTGTTGAAGGCGACAATCGGCTCCCGTATCAGCATCCGCCATTCGCGCAGCATGATGGCGATGACCGGCCCGCGCGCTGCCCGCATCCTGCGTGATAGCTGCTCACCGGTAAGGCCTCTGCCGGGGGCCACTTCCTCACCACCGATGAGCCCGGTGTAGAAGAGGCGCTGTCCCAAAACGCCAACTATGCCTGCGCCTCCCAGGGACACTCCGGCCAGCAGCAGGAGCCACCCCAGCTGCCCGGTACGGGCGGTGAGGGCCCGGGTGGCCCAAATGACGGGCGGGAACGCCCGCCCGACTACGGACACAAAACCATCCTCGCTCAAAACAAGCCGGGCGATGAACTCTGCCTCCTGGCCCGGGGGTATCCGGCCAGGCAGGGCGTTGAGCACGCTGATACCCAGGACCATGACAAGCAGGCCCACCATGCGCACGGCATCCTTACGCCGGGCGAGGTTGGCCACCCGCATCAGCAGCATGGTGAAGACTGCCGCCAAGCTCAGCGGGAGCAAGGGAACCAGCAGGTACACTACTTTGGCCTGCACCCAGAACCCGAAGCCCGCCCCCGATCTCAACCCGAAAACCAGAAAGCCGGGCAGAAGGAACGGCAGTATGGTAAGATACTCGCTTACCAGGACCACCAGGAACTTACCCGACAGGACCTGTCCGGGCGTAAGGGGCAAGGGCACCAGCTGGGGCAGGTCGGCAGAGAAATAGAAGATGGACATGACGTAGGCAACTCCCAGCAGCAGGACGAGCATGACGGCACCCACCATGGACATGGTGAGCAGCACCGGGGTCTGCCCTAGAGGAAGGGTCTGATCGTAGACCAGGTTGAGG
>DMHJ01000105.1:2417-2557 GCA_003449495.1 Clostridiales bacterium UBA8153 | reverse complement strand
CAGGAGCCTGCGATAGTCCCGGCGCCTCAGGTAATACCAGGTCAAAGAAAGCCCAAAGTGGGTTTTGAGGCTCATCTTACAGACCGCCCAGGTAATCATGCTTCGGTCAACTCCAAAAAGATCTTCTCCAGGGATTCCTG
>DMHJ01000105.1:0-2001 GCA_003449495.1 Clostridiales bacterium UBA8153 | reverse complement strand
GTCACAGAACTTCTCGGCCACCTCCAGGATGTGAGTGGAAAAGAAGACCGTCTTGCCCCGGGCGCGCTGGTCGCGCAGGATCTCTTTGAGATGGTGGGACGACCGGGGGTCCAGGCCCACCATGGGTTCGTCCATGATGAAGATCTCCGGATCATGCAGCAAAGCCCCCACCAGGACGATCTTCTGGCGCATCCCATGGGAGTAGCTCCGGATGGGGTCGGACACTGCATTTTTCAGGGCAAGCAGATCTAAAAGCTGCCCGATCCTCTCCTCCCGGACTTTCGGCTCCACCCGGTACACATCACCCATGAAGTTCAGATACTCGATACCGGTCAGCCGCTGGTAGACGTCCGGGTTGTCTGGGACGTAGCTGATGCGCCGCTTCACCTCCAGCGGCGAAGCGGCCAAATCGTAGCCGGCCATCTTGATACCGCCCCGGTCCGGCCGGAGGAGCCCTACCATCATCTTGATGGTAGTGGTCTTGCCGGCCCCGTTGGGACCGAGGAACCCGAAGATCTCGCCGGCCCTCACCGCCAGGTCCAGGTTGTCTACAGCTTTGACCTGCCCCCGGTTGTACGTCTTGGTCAGTCCCCTCAGCTCGATCAAACCGTCACCCTCCCTCCAGAGGGCCGCCCGGCGTCCCCCCGGCTTCAGCGCGCCTGCTCTCCTCGTAGGCCTCCCGTTTCTTCCTTTGCCGGACACAGTCGGTCAGCAAGAACTCGATCTGCCCGTTGATGGAGCGGAAATCAGCTGCCGCCCAGGCCGCCAGTTCTCGCCACAAGGACGTGGACAGGCGCAGCAATACCTGCTTCCTGCTGTCATCCTGGTCTGCCATGGGAGAAAGCTCTCTCTTACTCAATATAGGGTCCCGCTGTTGACCACCGGCTGCACGTCACGGGTACCGCAGAGCACCACCAGCAGGTTGCTGACCATGGTGGCCTTGCGCTCCTCATCGAGCTTGACGATGTCGTTCTCACTCAGCTTGGCCAAGGCCATCTCTACCATGCCCACGGCGCCTTCGACAATCAGCTGCCTGGCGTCGATGATGGCTGCGGCCTGCTGGCGCTGGAGCATGGCCGCGGCGATCTCCGGCGCGTAAGACAGATGGGTGATGCGGGCCTCTAGGATCTCCAGCCCGGCCAGCTCCACCTTGCCCTGGATCTCTTCCCGCAGCTTCTCGGCCACCTCCTGGCTACTGCCGCGCAGGGACATTTCGCTCTCATCGCCGGGCGAATCGTAGGGGTAGTCACGCACGATGTTACGCAGGGCCGCGTCACACTGGATGGACAAAAACTCCCGGTAGTTCTCGACGTTAAACAGCGCCTTGGCCGTGTTGATCACCCTCCAGATCACCACCACCCCGATGATCACCGGGTTGCCCAGCTTGTCATTGATCTTCTGCTGCTCGTTGTTGAGCGTCTCCGCCTTGAGTGAGATGGCCCTTCTACGCGCGGTGGCGCTACGGCCCGTCGAGCCTGAAGAGGTCTGGGGTTCCGGATCCGGGGGAGTGACCACGCTGGCAAACGGGTGGACGAAGAAGAAGCCTTCTGATTTGATGGTACCGGAGTACTTGCCGAACAAGGTCAGCACCAGTGCCTCGTTGGGTCGCACCACCCGCAGCCCGATGAAGCCAAGAGGCGCAATGAGCACCAGGTACAGCAGCCCGGCGATGATACTGACCGGGCCCAGCCGGTGCCCGGCCGGCAGGAACCGAAGAAGACCCCAACCGGCGCCGAACAGGGCCATGAGACACAGTAGCACATTGATGACCAGGACTGCCATCCCGGGTAGCGTGGGAGCATCGATTTCGACTTGCGGCAGTTTCCTGGAGTGACCGGCCGTCTCGGGCATGGACCATACCCCTCTCCCTTATTCATGGTGATATCTAAATGCTATCACCCTCACTTTACATCACCGGTAAGAGCCCGTCAAGTCACCTGCCGGACGCCAAGGGCCAAGGAACCCGGTTGCAGAAGGATGGATACGGGCAGGACGGATGCG
>DMHJ01000051.1:1181-3536 GCA_003449495.1 Clostridiales bacterium UBA8153 | reverse complement strand
CGATCTTCTTCAGCCTCAGCATGAGCTCGGGTTTGATCTCGTCGTACGAATGCAGTGGGCCACCTCCTCGTTATACCCCATACGGGTACCCACCGACATTGTAGCACCACCACGGCTTACCGGCAACTGGAGCCCGGGTACCGGTTCCCTCGCATCGGACCCGGTTCCAGGCTACACCGAGTGTGAGTTGCCACCGGCATCACCCGGCCCGAAAGGGTCAGGTAAGAACACCGGCCGGGCAGTGTTCACCCGAAAAACCCGGAGCAACACCCGCCGCCACCGGCCGGCCTACCGGATCCGGCATGTCCCGCTTGGGTGGACAAGGGAAGTGCGGATCCGGTGGCAAGCCGCTTCCTCGAGCGGCCGCTCCTGGAAACGCCGGCTCACTACGGTCAGTCACCCCACTGCCGGTCCTATCCTGCCCCATCCCACGGAAGCCAGCGTGTAGGGAGATCCGGGTGAACGCGCTACTCGCCGGTTTTAGGTGCCGGCTGGAGGTGCCACCGCACCGGCCCGCCCGGCGGTCCGTCCATAGGCGAACGGCACAGGGGGCTGGCGGGAAAGCCCGGGCTCCATCCGTCCGGCGCAATAGCTAGAGGAGGCACCTTAGAACATCGTCGAGGTCTCTAAAGTCGAACATGTCTTCGGCTATCCGATCCAACTGGTACGGTGTAGCCTCACCGATCCTCTGAGAGATTTCCGGTGGCAGGCAGCCAAACCTTTTCGCCAGCTGCTTCAAGACCAGTTCAGTCTTACCTTCCAGCTTGCCTTCCAGCTTACCTTCGACCTTTCCCTTGAGCCTGCCGGCTTCATAGGGATGTTTGTAGAGTGCCGATGCCACGTACATCGCCTCCTTTACGATCTTCTCGAGGATTTCTGTGCCGAAACGCTTCCGGCCGCACTCAACCGTAAGAAAGTAGTAGTCAGTGTCGGCCGTGGCCTCGGCTACCTCCAGGCATTCCTTGAGGTGTTCCACCGGCGTCTCCTGTGCGTGCCGCATGAACACCCGTAGCGGGTAGAGGGCGACGATCCCCCGGGACAACACGTCGTACTTGTCCAGGGCGTACAGTCTGACTACCCGGTATTGATGCCTCAGCACATCCTGGCCCAAAACCACAGAGACCATGCCTTGGGAAATCTTCCGGTGGCGTGGCTCTTTCAAGATGACCACGGCCTGCAGGATGGGTAGGTCTTTATTCCAGTAAAGATGCGCGTAGTAACGCAGCATCCGGCGCTGCATCTCCCGGTTACTGCGGAAGTTGGTTTCAAACTCCACGTGCAAAAGAAAACGCTCACCGCGGAGTTTCACCCTGGCCAGGTAGTCGGGCCTCTCCATGCTGGCCATGGCCAGTTCCTGGCGGTCTACCATCACTTCCTCCGCCTCGATGATATCCGGAAGCACCAGGCTGGCCAACCCGCGGCCATCCTTAACCTGCAGGTTCTTGATGGTCTCATCATAGGTATGGAAGCGCGGCCGATCCTCGCTGCCCATCAATGGCACCGTTCGCCTTCCGCCCCGCGCGCCCCCTGCCTTCATTGTAGCGCAAACTGCCCCGGCCCGCCACCGGGGATGAATCCCGGGGCGATGCGGTCAACCTGACTGGGCAGACCGGACCAAGAGAGTGCCTTCTTGGGGTCGCCGGATGGGCGTTGCCGCAGACCAGTGACCGGTCGTATAGATGCGCTGCGGTTACGGCGCCCGCCGGCTCGTGCACCACCGGTCTGGACTTGACATGGGGACTCTTCTGGATGGTTGGGGAGGCGCGCTCTCCTTAGCAGTCCGCCGCCCGGTAAACCGACCCGGAGCCGGACCGCATCGGAACTGCCCACGCCGTGCAGGCGCTACTCTGCCTTGCCCCGGCACAAATAGGCCAGGGTTATCCCGTCAAGGGCTTCGGTCATACTCTGCTGTAGCCGGTGCCAGGCCTCCCGGGTCAAGCAGCATCCTTCGCGTTCGCACTCCTCATGTCCGGTGAGACAGTCCACCGGAGCGATGGGCCCTTCCAGAGTCCGGACCACGTCGCCCACGGTGATGCAGGCCGGGTCCCGCGCCAGGCGATATCCCCCCCGGGCTCCCCTTTCACTTTCCACCAGGCCCGCCCGGCGAAGTTCGCCGAAGATCTGCTCCAGGTATTGCAGGGAAATCCCTTCCTGTTGGGCGATGATTCGCAGCGGCAGATAGGTCTCACCCGGGTTCAGTCCCAGCACACACATGGCGCGCAACCCATACTGGCCGCGCGTGGAAAGGCGCAAATGGGTCACCTCCCTCGTGCCACCGGCAACCCTGGCCGCCGCCCCGGTCCCCTTAGGCACATGGTATCACCGACTTAGAAAGGGCGTCAAATGCGGAAGCCC
>DMHJ01000051.1:0-764 GCA_003449495.1 Clostridiales bacterium UBA8153 | reverse complement strand
CCTGACCAGGAATGCCACCAGCCAGCCGGCCATGGTCTGCAGACCCGCCACCGTTGGCGCCAGCGTCAGCATGCTGCTCACTAGGTCACCAACAGTCGCCCTCACAAAGGTTGCGGTTTCCGCCACTCCTGGGTCGCAGTGGCCGGTACTGCCCACTTACTGGCCACGTTGCACGTAGCCGCGGCTGACCGTCTCGCCACCGGGCCGTGCCTGCCGGAGGAAATCGCGAAAGACCACGGGCAAGCTGACAGCGGTGAAGACTCCTCCCTCTCCTGCAGCTGCCAATGCAGGTGCGGCTCGGTGGAATGCCCTGAGTGCCCACACGCGGCGATGGCCTGTCTTGCCCCCCCCCCGGCCGGTCCATGCCCAGTGCTTGGAGAAAAGCGCCTGTTTGGGCCGTTTTGCCGTGCGGGAGGCTTTGCAGTTGCTTTCCGCCCTGAGGAACGCACTGCTCATCGACGCCGGCTTTCAAGTATCCTGGCTACTGTGCGGTGGCCGGCAGCGTCCTGGCCTTTTCCGGCTTCATCCATACCCCTGCCGTGGCCCCCGGTGCCAGTGCCGGCCACGCGCCTTGGGCTACCTGTTCCTGACCATGCTGTTCCGGGTAGTCCGGTACATGCAGGCGCTGGGAGAGCGCGCATCGGGCAACCCGTAGAAGGGGCGCAGGTTCGCCGGCCCTGCGTTCCCGGGGCAGGCGTCAGCACCGGCTCGCCCAGGGGTGGCCGGGGAGGGGGCCGCACCGCCCGCCCACCGTTGGGGTGAAG
>DMHJ01000184.1 GCA_003449495.1 Clostridiales bacterium UBA8153 | reverse complement strand
AGATGGCCAAGCTGCCCAAGAACGTGCGGGCGGTTACCGACAACCTGGATGCAGTGGGCAACACCACGGCAGCCATTGGCAAGGGATTTGCCATCGGTTCGGCGGCATTGACGGCCTTGGCCCTGCTTTCCGCCTATTCCGCTGCGGTCGGCCTGGACCAGATCAACATCATCGATCCCAGGGTGATCACCGGTCTTCTGGTCGGCGGCATGCTGCCGTTTCTGTTCTGCTCCATGACCATGCAGGCGGTGGGCAAGGCGGCTTTTCACATGATTGAAGAGGTGCGACGCCAGTTCCGCGAGCTTCCGGGTATCATGGAAGGGACAACCCGGCCGGAGTATGGGACTTGCGTGAGCATCAGCGCCAGTGCCGCGCTGCGGGAGATGGTAGTGCCCGGCCTGCTGGCCGTGCTCAGCCCCATCCTGGTCGGAGTCACCTTGGGCAAGGAAGCCCTGGGCGGCCTGCTGGCCGGGTCCCTGGTCACCGGTCTGCTGTTGGCCGTCTATATGGCCAATACCGGCGGGGCCTGGGATAATGCCAAGAAATATATCGAGGCGGGCAACCTGGGCGGAAAGGGCACGCCGGTGCATGCTGCGGCAGTGGTGGGCGATACGGTGGGAGATCCGTTCAAGGACACGGCCGGCCCGTCCTTGAATATTCTCATCAAGCTCATGAGCATCGTCGCCCTAGTGTTTTCCCCCTTGTTCCGGTAAGCTCTCATTTTCTCAGCCAGGTGACCGGTGCCGGGTATGAGCCCGGCATCGTCTTCTGGTCGGGCGGGCGCCGCCGGGAGCCTCCGGCACTCGCGGGCACCGGGCGGGGACCAACGGTCACTGTCTGGAGTAGGGCGCCGGTGGTGCCAAGTTCGGCGGGGCCTGCGCGCCGGTCCCAGGGTGCAGGCCATGAGCAAACGGCCGGGCAAGACTTACATGATGAGGAGCGAGAAGACATGGAGCGGAACGCAGCCCTCTGTGAAGTGCGGAGGCTCATGACCAACGAAAACCTCTTCAAGCATGCGCTGGCCGTGGAAGCGGTTATGGCCAGGCTGGCCGCACACCTGGGAGCCGATGCCGCGCGCTGGGCCATGGCCGGCCTGCTACACGACATAGACTACGAGGCCACCAAGAATGACCCGGACCGGCATAGCCTGGAGAGCGCAGAATGTGTCAGTAAACTGGGGTTTGATGAAGAGATCGTGGATGCGGTGCGTGCTCATAACGGGAGACACGGCCTGCCGCGGGTAACGCCCATGGCCAAGGCCCTCTACGCCTGCGACCCATTGACCGGACTCATCGTAGCGGCGGCCCTCATCTCACCGGAGCGCCGGCTCAGCGCCATCGATACTGCATTCATCATGAACCGTTTCGGCGAGAAGTCCTTTGCCCGGGGAGCCAACCGGGACACCATCCGGGCCTGTTCCGATCTGGGATTGGAGCTGGATGAGTTCGTGAGCTTAGGTCTTGAAGCCATGAAAGGCATTGCCGGCGAGCTCGGACTGGGAGGATAATGGGGCAGAGGAGCGGTGGTGAGGTCGTTGGGTGCCGGCGTCAAGGTCATCGCGGAGAACAGGCGCGCGCGCTTTGAGTATTTTATCGAGGACGTCATTGAGGCCGGCATCGCCCTGAAGGGGACGGAGGTCAAGTCCATCCGGCAGGGAAGGGCCAACCTGTCCGATGCCTACGCCTCTCTTGAAGGTCGCGAAGTTATACTATATAATATGCATGTGAGTCCGTACGATCCGGCCAGCCAGTTCAACCACGAGCCGTTGCGCCCGCGCCGGCTACTGTTGCACCGTCACGAGATCATCAAGTTGCGGGGGCGTGTGATGGAGCGAGGGTATACTCTGGTGCCTTTGCGGCTGTACTTCAGGGAGGGACTGGCCAAGATCGAACTGGCCGTGGCCAAAGGCAAGAAGCTCTACGATAAGCGCGAGGCCATAGCCAAGCGTGACCGGGACCGGGAAATCGACCGGGCCGTCCGGGAGCGTGAACGCCGGCACTGAGAAGGTCGGTTGCTGCGTGATGATGAAGAATGGGGGGCGAATCAGGTTCGACGGGGGTAGCATGGGCGTAAGTAGCAGGTCGAGCATCCGCTGCTCGTAAATCCGCGGAAACAGATAACTGCCAACAGACATCAAGTACTAGCAGCCGCTTAGTGCTGCTACGTCCGACCGGTCCCTTCCTGCGGGACCGGAGCCGGGCGTCACTAATGCAGGATACCGCGCTGTGGTGCTCGGAAGCGGCAGCGGGAAAAGCACGAGCTAGCGGGGTCGGGTCCCTGCCCCTTGGGGACACGGGCTGGCGAATCTGTAAACAGGGGCTAAACCTGTAGAAGCTGGCGCTGGTGTGCCTTCGGACGAGGGTGCAATTCCCTCCGCCTCCACCAAATAATCTACCATCCACTGATAAGAAGCATTTTATCTGTGGGTGGTTTTTATTTTGGGCTGAAAGTGCAGTATTTGAGCCCTTTTCGCGATTTTGCGAGGTGGTTTGTGATTTTGTGGCAGCTTTGCGTTGGCCGTCTTCGGACGCAAGGAGACTTGTAGGCTGCACCCGCTAACCTTGGACACGAAATAAGGACGGGAGCCGGGATGGGAGCAGCACTTCCTACTGGGGGTGCAGTTGTCCAGATGAAAGAAAACATCGGTGGTCGGCTCAGAAGAAAGCGGAGGTGGTCCTACGGCTACTCCGGAGAGAGGACATCGAAACGGTCTCCCGGGAGGTCAAGGTTCCCGCCTTCGCACTTACCCGCTGGCAGGATGAGTTCCGTGCAGGGGGGCGGAGGCACTCCGGAAGAACCCG
>DMHJ01000248.1:1190-3205 GCA_003449495.1 Clostridiales bacterium UBA8153 | reverse complement strand
GCCAGGGTGCGGCACACTGCCTCCGGACCGGGGTGGCCGGCGGTGTTGGCCTACAGGTCGAGGATGGCTAGACGCCGGGGAGCGGCCCTCAGTCCGGCCTGCCGCAAAAGCTGCCATCCGTCCTGGGCCGGATGTGCCATGAGCGTCACCTCCGTAACTCCTATCACCAAGCAATCGTTACTGTCTCAAGGGAGAAGTTACGCTCTCCGGTTTGAGTAACCCCGGGTCGATTTCCGGCCCGCTGCGGCCTCACGCCGTACCGTCGCACCGGCAGGATGATGCCCGTGGACGTGGAATAGCCGAACGCGAAGGCCGGGCAGGACGCAAGGCGGGAAGCCCCGGAACCGCTTGGCGGTGGCCGGAGCGCATGCAGCCGGTGGCAAGCAGGACCCGGCAGCGCACCGAAAGCCGGTCCGGACATGCCGGGTCACCGGCCGGGCTGTAGGGTAGAGTGGGGGGAAGTCATGGGCTACCGGTTGTTGGCGTTGGATATCGATGGCACGCTCCTGGACAGCCAGGGCAGGCTGTCACCCCGGGTGGAGCGGGCACTGCAGGCGGCCCGGAACGGCGGCATGCGCGTGTGTCTGGTCACGGGCAGGAGGCCCCGCTTCGCTTGGCCGGTATATGCGGCCCTGCAGCTGGAAGGACTCATGGTGACTCTGAACGGCGGCGTCATTGTCGACCCGGTGACGCTGGAGACGTTGCGAGTCGTGAAACTGCCAAGGGAGGCGGTAAGCGAGCTCCTGCACCAGTGGCACGAGGCAGGATTGAGCGCCTTCGCCTACCGCGATACGGCTACCCCACCCGACATCTATTTCGCCGTGCGGCCGACCTGGGAGCCCATGGCCAGGTACATCGCTGAAGAAGGGGTGAATGCCTTCCAGGTGCCGTGCCTGGTACGCAGCACCGATTGGTCACCCCTCCGCCTTTCCGTCGGTGACTCCGAACCCCGGACTCTGCTGGCCGGCGAACTGGCTCGCCCGTACATTGACGGTGCTACGATGCGGACTTACCACACCAGAAGCTACGACGCCACCTGGTATTATGAGATCTACCCCTTGACTTCAAAAGCGGACGGGGTGTGCGCCCTATGCGAACGCTACGGTGTGGACGCGGCTGAAGTGGTGGCGGTGGGAGACCAGCTCAACGACGTGGAGATGCTGGAATGGGCCGGGCTGGGGGTGGCCATGGGCAACGCACCGGCAGAGGTGAAGGCCCGGGCCCGCCTGGTCATCGGCCACCATGACGAAGATGGCCTGGCCGTGTTCGTCGAAAGTCTGCTGGCCTAGCCTACGTCACCTCGCCCTTCGCACTCCGCGACCCCGGCAGCTGCCTGCCCGACCGTTTGAACCCACACGAAGCTCCGGTGATCGGGCCCCGACCGGGCGGCGACGCCAGCGCCGGACGTTGCCGGGCTCCTCCGCCGTCGAATCCGGGGATGAGGACCCATGGGGAAAGAGAGCACCGGCTCCGATCAAGCGGAGGATGCCGCCGCCCGGGGTGGGGAGCCGCCCAAACGAAAGTGTCTAGATGGTTAGACAACGACGGCCGGTGCTCAGGCCTACTTCCGGATGCATGGGATCACCTCCTACCCCCATCATGTCACCATTCGCAACCCCCGCATATCCAGGAACTTGCCCAGAAAGAAGCCCGGTAGACCGCCCTTGCACGGCTTCCCGCCAACCGGAGCTACCGGCTTACCAATTAGGGAGCGAAAGTGCCTATAGGTTGGCAGGAATTTTTGTGCTAATATGGAAGATAAGAGCACTAGTTCTGGGAACTAGCGTTCCGCCGTGGATCGGCCTCCGGATGCTTCATGCGGGCCCTGTAGAATGATGGAGCATCACCGCGGGCGGCGTAGGCAGTGGGGCGGTTGGGTCCTGAGTCCTATTGCCTGCAGGCCGGGCCCACCATATAATGGTGGGTATGCAGACTGTGGTAGTGACCCGGAAGCGGCGGTGCAGCGCCTGGGGGGACGGTTGCGGTGGGAGTTGCGCATAATTCGTTACCCGGAG
>DMHJ01000248.1:0-832 GCA_003449495.1 Clostridiales bacterium UBA8153 | reverse complement strand
CCGCAGGGTTCCGCGAAAAAAGCTGGGCGAAATCCTCATGGAGCAGAAGGCCATCGACCGGGAACAGCTCACCCTGGCCCTGGCCAAGTCTGGCACGTCCAGGCTAGGCGACACCCTGATCGAACTGGGGTTTCTCAGTCACGGACAGTTGGCCCGAGCCCTGGCCACCCAGTTTGGCCTGCCCTTCGCCGCCCTAAAAGACCTTACCTTCGACCCGGAAGCGGTACGGTTGCTCAATGGCCAAACGGCCCGCCACTATCACGTGGCACCCGTGGCCGTAAGCGGTAGGACCCTGAAACTGGCCGTGAGCAACCCCACGGATGTGTTGGCCATAGACGATGTCTCTCTCCTTACAGGCCTGGCTGTCGATCCAGTGGTGATGAGCACGGCCGAGCTGGACCGGGCCTTGGCGCACTTGTACCCGGATGCGGCACCCACTCGTGAGGGTGAGACCCTTGCCCCGCTTAGTGATGTGCAAGCCGCGCCGGCGGTGCGCCTGGTCCACCGCCTGATTTCCCAGGCCATCGACGAGCGGGCCAGTGATATCCATTTGGAGCCTCAAGAGAACGGCATGCGGGTGAGGTACCGCATCGATGGACTGCTCCGGGACGTGACCCACCAGCCGCCGGAAATCACCCTTCCTGCCATATCCCGGGTTAAGATCCTCGCCGGCCTGGACATCTCCGAGCGCCGGTTGCCACAAGACGGCGGGTTTCGCCACCTACATGCCAACGGGGAGCAGCTGGATCTGAGGGTCTCCACCCTCCCCACGGTGCTCGGGGAGAAGGTGGCCATCAGGATCTTGAGCTCCCGCTATCGCCTGAACCTGGAC
>DMHJ01000212.1 GCA_003449495.1 Clostridiales bacterium UBA8153 | reverse complement strand
CCGGGAACGAACGCGCTCCTGAATGTCCCGGATGGACCTCACCTGGGGAAACTTGCAGTTGATGTGCAGCCGGTTGGCGCCGTAGGCCGCCAGATGCACGTGGGCGTCGATGAACCCCGGCATGAGGAAGCGGCCGGCCAGCTCCACCACCCGGGTGCCGGGCCCCCGGTAGCGAGCCAGGTCCGCGGCCCGGCCCACCGCCAAGATGCGGTCGCCGGAGACGGCCACCGCTTCCGCCGCGCTCCGGCGGGGATCGCCGGTAAACACCGGGCCGCCGGTAAAGAGAATGCTGGCATATCCGGTCATCAAATACGCCTCCCCGGCAGACTTCAGCGCAGAGCGGCGATGATGGCGCGGCAGAAGGCGGGCAGGTCGCCGGGGAGCCGGGAGGTGATGAGTCTGCCGTCCACCACCACCGCGGCGTCGACGAAGTTGCCGCCGGCATTGACCAAATCGTCCCGGATGGCCCGCACGCCTGTGACCCGGCGGCCCCGCACGATGCCGGCGGAGATCAGCACCCAGCCAGCGTGACAAATGGCGGCCACCACCTTCCCCTGGTGAAACGCACCGGCCACCAGCGAGAGCATGGCTTCCTGGGTGCGCATGGCGTCAGGGGCGAACCCCCCCGGGATGATCACCGCGTCGATGCTGCCGGCCTCCACTTCACTCACCTTGACATCTTCCTGGACCGGGTAGCCGTACTTGCTGACATAGCTGCCCCGCCCCGGGCCTGCCACCCGCACCTCCGCGCCGGCTTCTCGTAAACGTAGTAACGGGTACCACAGTTCGAGTTCCTGGTAGTTGTTTTCCACCAGCACTACTGCGCGCTTGCCTGCCAGTTCCATGTGTAGCCCTCCCTCCGGGTGCCCGCTTGGCAGCCGGGGCGACCCGCTTACGACCACCCATTCTCCAGGTGTTGCCAAGCCTCCTTCCGGCCATGTACGCGGCTGCCGGGTCAGGGCCGCACCGGTCTTGTGCGCTCATCAATGCACATCCTCCGACGCTGCGGACCTTGGGGACGGTAGGGCGGCCGAGAGGTGCGAGGCCGGTAGGTGGGGGCTTTGCTCCCTTTTGTCCGGCCAGCCCGGGATGGCTCATGCAGATCCGGCAGGTGGTAGCGACCGTACCGGCGAATGGGGGTTGGCATGGCACGCATCGCGAAGCATCCGGCGGCATGAGCGGTCGCGCCCTTCTGCTGGTGGTGGCCGCTTCCAGCATACACGTGGCATGGAACCTTTCGGCCAAACGCTCCTCCAACCGGCTGGTCTTTCTCTGGCTGGGCCTGGGCGTCGGGCTGCTGCTCTACGCTCCTTTGGCCCTGTGGCTGGCATTGCGCGATCCCTTCCCCTGGCGAGGTCTGGGGTTTGCCGCAGCTTCCGGCATCATCCACTCCGCTTACTACTACGCCCTGTCCCGCATGTACGCCCACGACTTCTCCCTCACCTATCCCACCGCCCGGGGGGTTAGCCCGGTGCTGGTCACCATAGCGTCCCTCGCCCTGCTGCACGAGCCTCTGCGGCCCGGAGGTGTGGCGGGCATTGCCTGTGTGGTGGCGGGCGTCGGCTTCCTCCGCCTGCGGGCCCTGTCACTGCCGGGAGCGCGGCAAGCGGCAGTGGAGACCATCCATCACCCCGCCGGGCGGCTGGCCCTGGCCACCGGGGGTATCATCGCCGCCTACTCCCTGGTGGACAAGCTGGGAGTGTCCATGGTCGACCCGGTGGTGTATCTCTGGTGCTCCCACTTCGTGGCCTTCCTGGGCTACAGCGCTACCATGGTGAGCAACTGGACGGAGGTGGCGGCCGAGGCCAAGCGTGCCGGCCGGTCCTTGCTGGTGGTGGGCATCGGCCAGAATCTCGCCTACATCCTGGTGCTGAACGCCATGCGGCTGGCACCGGTGGCCTATGTGGTCCCCGCCCGGGAGGTCTCCACCTTGCTCGGCGTGCTCGTCGGCACCTTGGTGCTCAAAGAACCCGCCCCCCTGCCCAAACTGGCCGGCGCCGCCATGATCGTCGCCGGTGTGGCACTGATTTCCCTGAAGGGCTAACCGGGTGGCCCGGCCTAGGATTGCTACCCCAGCTGGGGGGAGGGCCGTGCCATCGCGACTCAGGAGGCAGGCGGCCGTCCCGTCCAGCTCCGGCAGGGAAGCCCCCCGGCCATGCCGAATGCAACGGGTCTGAAGGAGAGGGGGGGGAGGCCCGGGTGGTGCACATACGTCCCGGCCTTCGCGGTGATCACCAACAAGTACGCTCTTTCTGTGAGAACACGTTCCACTGGGGCGACTACATACCGGAAGTATACATGGACTGGGTTACATCTGATCAGGGCCGGGTGCTGGTGGCGGAACTGGGCCAGGCGGTGGTGGGCCTGGTGCACGTGGATATGCCCGGCGCCACCGAGGCCTGGCTTGAAGGCATGCGGGTGCACCCGGATTTTCGCCGGCGGGGTCTGGCGGCCCTGCTCACCCAGGCGGCCTTAGCTGAAGCCCGGCTGCTGGGCGCGGGCGTGGCCAGGCTGGCCATTACCAAAGAGAACCATGCTTCCCACCAGCTGGCGTATCGCACCGGGTTTGGGCTACTGGGTGAGCTAGAGGAATATGCGGTTTCGGACCGGGAAGGAGAAGCCCGTCCGGCCGTCCGGGACGATCTGGAGACCATGGCGCACTTGGCCAGGACGAAGAGTTGGCTGCCCGGCCGCCCGGTCCTGGTGGGTGCCGGCTGGAGATGGTGGGAAGCATCCCACCGGGGTCTGGAAAAGCTCTTGGACCGGGAGATGCTGTGGACCAATGGGCGGGCCTGGGCGGTACTGGACTACCTGGAGTTTGAGGATGACGAGATTGTCATTCTTAGCCCGACCGGTGACGAGAGCGCCATCGTGGCGCTGGTGGGAGGCATGTTGAGCCAAGCAGGCGGGGGAAAGTCCCGGGCCCGGGTGGTGGTGTCCGCCCGGCAGAAGGTGGCACCACCGCATTGGGAAGGCCCCAGTGAATGGGAACATATCTATGAGCGCTGGCTGGATGAAGAGTCCTAGCCGGCCGTTGGCGGAGCCGGCGTCACCTGGCTGCCGCTTCCGCCTTGAGCCCCACTGGCCCCACCGGTACGACTGTGAAGGGAAGCTACCCCGGTAAGGAGAAAGACAGAAACGCCTGAAAGGCTGGCCACCAAACTGGGGTAGCCGTACGCTCTGGTCCCCAATCCTGCCCACCGGCGGTGAAACCTCCGGGAAACGAATGCGGGATCGGTCTTCGACCATCCAATCACCCACCCAGCCGGAGTGCCCAAGGAGGTAGTAGCCCATGAATGAGCCAGTGCCTCCGGCCGCCCCGCCGCCGCCCGCCCGCTACGGCCTGCCCCAGGCCGCCGGCGAGACCCTTTTCCTGGTCGGCCTGTCCATGGTCGGGCTCTTAGCCATACACCTCCCGGTGGTAGGACCCTTCGCCACCCACCTGAGCATGGCCGCCGCCGCCCTGCTTTTGCTCTACCAGGCCGGGATGAAAGTGACCTGGCTACCCCCGAGCGGTAGCTGGAGACCGTTCGTACGCCCGACCTTACTGGCAGCGGTTCTTCTACTGCCGCTGGCGGCCGGCTACGTCCATGCTGAACTGACCGCTGCCGCTCCCCGGGATCCGGTTGCCTGGAGGGCGGCTATGGAGCAGCTGGCCGCCAGGATGGCTGCCGTTCCGTTCTGGGCTACGGCCGGGATGTTTGTGCGGTTGGGCGTGGTGGTCCCAATGGCGGAGGAACTGGCATTCCGCGGCTACCTGCATAGTAGACTGCTCCGGCACGATGCCCGGCGCTGGCAGCTCGGGCAGCTAGCGTGGTCGCGGGCGGCCCTAGTCAGCG
>DMHJ01000193.1 GCA_003449495.1 Clostridiales bacterium UBA8153 | reverse complement strand
GCGCCTGAGTTGACGCCAATGTCGCGGTCACGTAGAATTAAGGGCATAATCTGGATGTAACGGAGGCGGGTCGCAGTGCAAGCCCAGAAGCCCCGGGGCACGGCAGATATATTCTCCCCCGAGGTAGAGCGTTGGCAACACGTCGAGGGAGTCGCCCGCAACTTGTGCCGTGAATACAACTACGGGGAGATCCGCATCCCCGAGTTTGAGCATACCGAGCTCTTCCTGCGCATCGGTGAGGTCACCGACATCGTACAGAAGGAGATGTACACCTTCTTGGACCGGGGCGGCCGGAGTCTGACCCTGCGTCCCGAGGGTACCGTCGGCGTGGCCCGCTCCTTTATCGAGAACAAGCTCTATGGCGGGGTCTTGCCGGTTAAATTCTACTACCTGGGGCCCATGTTCCGCTACGAGCGACCGCAAGCTGGCCGCGGTCGCCAGTTCCACCAATTCGGAGTGGAAGTGTTTGGAGCTTCTGGACCCTGGGCGGATGCCGAGACCATCCTTTTGGCCGTGGACTTGTTCAAGAGGCTGGGACTCACCGACCTTGCCGTGCTGCTCAACAGTCTCGGCTGCCCGGACTGCCGTCCCGCCTACCGGCAACAGGTCCTGGCCTACTACCAGGACTACCGGCACCAGCTGTGTCGTGCCTGCCGGGAACGTATGGACCGCAATCCCCTCCGCCTGTTGGACTGCAAAGAAGAAACGTGCCGCAGCCTGCTGGCGGACGCACCCCGGGCCACGGAGGCCCTATGTCCTGAGTGCGACAGCCATTTTGAAACCGTGCAGGCGTTTCTTGCCGGGGCGGGCGCCAACTCGCGCGTTGAACCCAGGTTGGTTCGCGGCCTGGACTACTACACCCGTACCGTGTATGAAGTAGTGTCAAAAGACCTCGGGGCCCAGAATACCGTCTGCGGCGGTGGGCGGTACGATGGGCTGGTGGAGGCGCTGGGCGGACCGCCTACCCCGGCAGTGGGCTTTGCTCTAGGTCTGGAGCGCCTGCTCAGCATATTGAAGACCCAGGGGCGGACGGCCACGGCCGGACGGCCTCTGGACGTGTTCGTGGTGGCTACCGGGGAGAGCAGCAGGAAGCAGGCCCCCCGATTGGCCCAGAGACTGCGACATGCCGGCTACGCGACGGATGTGGACTTTCTAGACCGGAGCGTGAAGGCGCAGATGAAGCATGCCGGCCGGGTCGGTGCTCGCACCGTGTTGATGCTGGGTGATGCGGAGCTGGCCACCGGTCAGGTGTTGGTCAGGCACATGGCGTCCGGACGGCAAGATGTGCTGGAGTTGGGCGACCTGGAGCCGGGAGTGGCAGCCGTGTTGGGCCGGAAGGATGGATGACCGTGAAGCGCAGTGCAAGTTGCGGCCAGGTCACCCTCGACCTGGTTGGTCAGAGTGTGACCGTCATGGGTTGGGTGCATCGTCGCCGTGACCATGGCGGCCTGGTGTTTGTGGATGTGCGTGATGCCCAGGGCTGGGTGCAGGTGGTGTTCAACCGCCAGATTGCCGCCGCGGCCTACGAGCTGGCCGAGAGGCTCCGGGTGGAGTACGTGGTGGCCATCTCCGGCGTGGTGAACCGGCGCGAAACGGGCCGGGAAAACCCCCGGATAGCTACCGGCCTGGTGGAGATCGCCGGCCAACGGCTGGAGATCCTCAACGAGGCCCGCACGCCTCCCCTGCACATTGCCGACCAGGGGGAGGCAGACGAAGCCGTCCGGTTGCGCTACCGTTACCTGGACCTGCGCCGGCCCGAGATGTATGCCAACCTCCTCCTCCGCCACCGTACCTTTAAGACCATACGGGACTTCTTCGACGCCCAAGGTTTCTTGGAGGTCGAGACCCCATGTTTGACCCGCAGCACCCCCGAGGGGGCGCGGGATTATCTGGTGCCGTCGCGGTTGCAGCCGGGATACTTCTACGCTCTGCCCCAGTCCCCCCAGCTGTTCAAGCAGCTGCTGATGGTCTCCGGCGTGGATCGCTACGTCCAGTTGGCCCGCTGCTTTAGAGATGAAGACCTGCGCGCCGACCGCCAGCCGGAGTTCACCCAGTTGGATATCGAGATGGCATTTGTGGATGAGGAGGACATTTTCGGCCTCCTCGAACAGCTTTTCGTTCACTTGTACCGTCAAGTCTTGAATGTGGAGATTACCAGGCCTTTCCCGCGCCTTACCTACCAGGAAGCCATGACCCGTTACGGCACGGACAAGCCGGACCTCCGGTACGGTCTTCCCATCGCCGATCTCTCGGGCATACTGGGCGAGGCCGGCTTCAAGGTGTTCCGGACCGCGGTGGCCTCGGGTGGGGTGGTGCGCGCGCTGCAGGTGCCGGGCGCGGCGGGCCTGAGCCGCCGGGAACTGGATGAGCTCAACCAGCAGACGCTCGAGCTGGGAGCCGCCGGACTGACCTGGCTGACCTATACGGAGCAAGGAGTGCGTTCGCCGGCCGCCAAGTCCCTGGGCGAGGATACCCTGGCGAAAGTCATTGAAGCGCTGGGGCTCAATGCGGGAGACCTTGCTCTGTTCGCCGCCGGGCCGGCCGCGCTGGTGGCGCGGGTGCTGGGCCAGCTGCGGGTGCGCTTGGCCGGGCAGCTGGGGCTGGTCCAGCCGGGTAGCTGGAAGTTTGTGTGGATCACCCACTTCCCGCTGCTGGAGTACAGTGAGGAAGAGGGGAAGTTCACCGCCGCGCACCACCCGTTTACCTCTCCCCGGCCGGAGGATGCCGGGCTCCTGGAGACCGACCCCGGAGCCGTGCGCGCCCGCGCGTACGATTTGGTGCTAGACGGCGTGGAGCTGGCCAGCGGGTCCATACGCATTCACCGGCGGGAGCTGCAAGAAAGGGTGTTCCGTGCCCTCGGCATCGAGAAGGACGAAGCCGAGCGGCGGTTTGGATTTCTCCTCGAAGCGTTCGAGTACGGAACGCCTCCTCACGGGGGGATCGCCTTCGGGCTCGACCGGGTGGTGATGATGATGGCCGGGTGCGAGAGCATACGCGAAGTCATCGCTTTCCCCAAGACGTCCAGTGCCGCCTGCCCGCTTACGGGGGCACCCACCGGCGTTGACCCCCGCCAGCTCCAGGAACTACAGATCCAACCCGTACGCAGAAGCTGAGCGGCCGGGGACGGGCATGCCGCCCATCCCCGCCCGGCAGTCTCGCTTAGACTTGGTCTTCGTTGCCCGGGTCTGTGCCGGGCTCGCCCCTGGCCTTGAGTGCCTCCAGGCGCGCCATGGCCTCTTCCACGGTGATTTCCCGGTTTTCCACCATGGCCAGTATTTCGCGGCGGCGCCGATGCAGCTCCTCCCCGGCCTCCTCACCTTCGTCCGCCTCTTCGCCGGCCGTACCTTCCCAGGGCTGGCTCAAGTTGTGGCACCAGTCCCGGTGGGCCCGTCCAAGCCCGTGCAGCCATTCCCGGTGGACTTTTCTCATCTCGTGGGCCCAGTCTTGCATTGCCTTCAGCGCCTCCTGGGGTACCCCCGGCATGGTGGAGATGATGGGTATGGGCGGCACCGGGGGTATAGGTGGCATAGGCGGCATCCGGTGCGCCCGCATGCGCGGCCTGCGGTGCAGCCGGGTTTCTACGTGGACATGGTGCCTACCCCGCTTGGTGCCATACGGAAAACAATCTCCCGTCGAGGAACGCCAGTGTCCGGCCTCGCCGTGTACGTCCTCGATGCGGGCACCGGTGGCGGCACTGATGAGGCACTGCAACTGTCCGAGGTTGAAAAGCAGTTCAGACAAAAAGGTCTTCAGCTCGCCCTCGTCGTCCGGGTCCAGGTCGGGAACGTCGACGGCTTCGGTCAGACCCTGCAGTTGGGTTGGCAAGAGGGCATCCATCTTTTCTGCGTAGCGATTGTACAGGCGGGCCGCCGATCGGTAGCCTTGGAGCCCTTCCTCGTCTGACACCGCGGCCTGCACTTGTCTCTGCAGAGCGGCAACCAGGGTCTCGAAGCGGCGAAGCTCCCGCAGCTGGGCGGCTTCCGGCGTTTCCATGCTGGCTCCTCCTCTATGGGCTTAGTAGCGAACGGGTACCGGTTCCCCAACCTCGTGTGTCCAACCACCCGATTCTCCCTCGCCATCCTTCTTGTCGCCGGGCCGGGCAGCTGGAACATGGAACGGCTGTCAAGGCCCGGCTCACAGCGGCCTGCCTGCAGGCGCCCGCCGCAACCTACCCGCCTCCCTCCTTAGTTGGTGGTTTTCTCCAGCAGGCGCCAGGCGACGCTGGCCCCGATGTCGCCCCGGGCCAGAGCTTCCAGGACCTTACGGGGCGAGGCATCCCGGGCAACCAATGGCATCGCCCCAGCTTCCAGCTCGGCGATGAGGTCGTCCAGCCTGGACCGGGCGCTGGAGTATGGGATCCCCAGCTCCCGCTCTATTTCCTTGATGTTGCCGCGCGAGCGGACGAAGACCCTGAGCAACTCCGCGTTGGCCGGGCTGAGACGGCAGTATGGACAGCAGCTATATACGGACTCCACCTGGGTGAAACAGTCGCGGCAGCGCATGCGGGTCACATCCATTTGGCCGGCGCAGGAGGGGCATCGTTCCAGTACTTTCCGCAAGCCGACTTCCTCCGTTGCTCAGATTATCACGGTGCGTTTAAATCTTATACCACATGGCGGGGATGTCAAGTAAAATTTTATCGTTCCCCGAAAAACAAGCCGGCTCAACTCCGTGGTCTCATGAAGGTATTCCCGGCGCGGTCCGCCAAGTCGCCGGTTGAAACGGCGAG
>DMHJ01000097.1 GCA_003449495.1 Clostridiales bacterium UBA8153 | reverse complement strand
GCCGAGAGTGGGCATGGGGCCCGTTTGCCTGGATGAAGGGAGAAGCACATGAAGATCATCGCCAGCACCAACGGCCGTACCGGGATCTTTGCCGCCATGGACGTGCTCAGGCGTGGCGGCAGTGCCATCGACGCCGTGGAAGCCGGCATCAGACTGGTGGAGGATAACCCGGAAGATCACACCGTGGGCTACTCCGGCCTGCCTAACTTGCTGGGCGAGGTGGAGCTGGACGCCAGTATCATGGACGGGCGCACCCGGGCGGCCGGGGCGGTAGGTGCCATCAAGGGGTTTCCCTACGCCATCTCCGTGGCCCGGCGGGTCATGGAGGAACTGCCCCACTGCTTTTTGGTGGGGGAAGGCGCCGCTCGCTTTGGCCGGGAAATGGGATGCGAGGAACGGGAGCTGTTGACCCCCGAGGCCCGGGACATCTGGCGGCAGCTTCTAGAGGCCAAAGTGCCTGAGGTCTACGCCGGGCGCATGCGCTACCTCGAGAAGATCCGGCAGTACGCCCGGGTCACCGCCGATCCCGAACGCCCTAATGAGACAGTCAACTTCATCGCCATGGATGCCGCGGGCAACCTCTGTTGCGGGGTGAGCACCAGCGGATGGGCCTGGAAATACCCGGGTAGGCTGGGGGATTCGCCGGTGATTGGGGCCGGCAACTATGCCGACAACCGCTACGGTGCGGCGGCGTGTACCGGGCGGGGCGAGATGGCCATCCGAGCGGGCACGGCCCGGGCCATGGTCCTATATCTCGGGATGGGCATGACCCTTGACGAGGCCGGGCCGGCCGTCATGCGCGATCTGTACCAGCTGGAAGATGAATATTTCGGCCGGGTCAGCATGATCGCCATGGATGCCAAAGGCGGGCACCGGGCGTTCAGCCTGGCACCCGATGCCACCTACCTCCACTTTGGCGCGGCCATGGCCGCTCCCGAGGAACTGCCCCGGGTGTACGTTGCCGGTCCGGCCTGATGGGTTCGTCCAGACGGGCGTAGCTGTTCGACCTAGACGGCACCTTGCTGCGCCTGGACATCGCGGAGTTTCTGCCCCGCTATTTCCAGGCGCTGGGGACGGCCATGGCCGGGCTGACCGATCCTGCCCGCTTTGTCCAGGACCTGCTGGCGGCTACCGCCGCCATGACGGAAGCTCGCGGCCGTAAGCTGAGCCACCGGGAATTGTTCTGGACTGAACTGGAGCGCCGGGTGGGACGGGACCCGCTCCGGGACTGGCCTGGGCGGATCGCGGAGTTCTACCGCCGGGATTTCCCCGGGCTGGGGCTGGCTTACCGGGCGGATCCGGCCGCCCGCCGGGTGGTGCGGGCGGCGCTGGCTGCGGGAGCGGAAGTGATCTTGGCCACCAATCCCGTCTTTCCCGCCGGCGCCGTGATCGAGAGGATGCGCTGGGCGGGCATCGACGATCTGCCCTTCTCACTGGTGACTTCCTATGAACACATGCGCGCCTGCAAGCCGCACCCGGAGTACTACCGGGAGATCCTGGAGCTGCGGGGTCTGGAGGCTTCCCAGTGCGTCATGGTGGGAAACGACGTGCAAGAGGATGTGGTGCCGGCCCGCCGGCTGGGCATGGGCACTTTTCTGGTGACCGGGCTTACCATTGACAGGAACGGTGAGCGGCACCTGGCCGACTGGAGCGGGGACTTGGACTGCCTGGCTACCATGATGGAGGAGGCGAAAGGCCGTGCAGGTGGTGGTGCGGCTTTGCGGCGGTCTGGCTAGTTTTGCCCCCGGGCGGGCGGAGCATCACCGGCTAGAAGTGCCGCCCGGGACCACGGCCGGACAAATCCTACGGTGGTTGGATGTTCCTGAGCAAGAGGTGTGGCTGCTCGCCGTGGACCGGAAGCAGGTCAGCGAAAGCTGGGTCCTGCAGGCCGGTGATGAGCTCTTGGTGTTCCCGCCGGTGGCGGGGGGGTAGATCGGGAATGGAGGTGCCGTGTGAACGGGGGATGTGTCGGCAAGGTCCTGAAGGTGAACCTGACCGAAGGAACCACCGCCGTGGAGACGCCCGGCGATGACTTTTACCGGCGGTATTACGGCGGGAGGGCACTTATTGCCCAGTACCTGCTCAGGGACATGGCGCCGGGCACCGACCCGCTGGGGCCCGGCAACGTGCTGGTGTTCGCCGCCGGTCCCATCACCGGCGGGCCCTTCGCGGGCAGCGGGCGAAGCAGCGTGGGCGCGCGGTCGCCGCTCACCGGAGCATACGGCGACGGGGAGGCCGGCGGGTACTGGGGGGTGGAACTCAAGCGGGCCGGTTTCGACGCCGTGGTGTGTTACGGACGGGCGGAGAAACCCGTGTACCTTTGGATCCACGATGGAGTACCCGAGCTGCGCGACGCCAGGGAGCTGCTGGGCCTGAAGACGGCCGAGGCCGAAGCGGCCATCCAGGATCAGTTAGGCGAGAAGCACGCCCGGGTCGCCCAGTGCGGTCCGGCCGGAGAGCGCCTGGTGCTTTACTCCTGCGTGGCCCATGATCTCACCCACTTTGCCGGCAGGACCGGCCTGGGCGCCGTCATGGGTGCCAAAGGTCTGCGGGCCATCGCCGTCCGCGGCAGCCAGGCGGTACCGGCCGCCGATCCCGAGGCCGTCCGCGAGCTGGGGCGTTGGTTTGCCCAGCGCGTCCAGGAGCTTTCCGGCCCCATGCAGGATCTGGGTACTCCGGGCGTGCTTCTGCCCCTCAACCTTGCCGGGGGGCTACCCACCCGGAACTTCAGGGACGGTCATTTCGAGGG
>DMHJ01000123.1 GCA_003449495.1 Clostridiales bacterium UBA8153 | reverse complement strand
GGCCCGGGGCCAGACGATGGGCGGCCCAAGCGTGGGCCACGGACGGCGGTCTGGCCGGTGGCCGGAGCCTGCCCGCCTCCCGGCCGGTCAGTCCGCTTCGCTTCCGGCCCGCCGCACTTGGGCGATGTCCCGCCGGATCTGGCGGGCGAGGTCTTGCGCAGAGGGAAACCGCAGCTCCCCGCGCAGGCGGCTCATCAGGTCCACGCATAGGATCTCGCCGTACCGGTCCTGGTGGTGGTCGATGATGTGCACCTCAACGCCGGTGTCTTGGCCGTGAAAAGTCGGCCGCGAGCCGATGTTGCACACTCCCAGGGCGCTGGCCCCACCGGGCAGCGTCACGCGCACGTCGTAGACCCCTCGACCGGGTACCAACACCCCGGCTTCCATGGCCAGGTTGCACGTGGGGAAGCCTAGACCCCGGCCTCGCCCGCTACCCGGCATCACCCGCCCGCATAGCCGATGGGGCCGGCCCAACAGCTCCCGGGCCCGCTCCACCTGGCCCTCCAGCAGGCACTGCCGGATGACGGTGCTAGAGACCACACTTCCTCGGACCCGCACTGGAGGCACCACCTCGACGGCGATACCGTGCCGGGAGGCGAGAGCCTGGAGGGTGTCGGCGTTGCCCTGGCCCCGGTAGCCAAAGGTGAAGTTGAACCCCACCAGCACCGCCCGGGCCTTGAGCCCGTCCGCGAGGATTTGCCGGACGAAGCTGCCGGGGTCCAGCTGCCGGAGGTCGTCGCCGAACGGGAGGACCAGCAAGTGCTGGGCCCCGGCCAGCTCCAGGAGTTGGAGTTTGTGGGAGAAGCCGGTGAGCAAAGGCGGCTGCAGCTCCGGCCGCAGCAGGGCGAGGGGGTGGGGATGGAAGGTAAGGACGATGCCGGTCCCCCCCAGCGAGCCGGCTGCCAGCCAGAGGCGCCGCAACAACTCCTGATGCCCGCGGTGGACTCCGTCGAAAAACCCTACCGCCACCACCCGGGGGTGTCCCCAACTGGCGGTGGCCTCCAGCTGCTCCGCTACTACCAGGGGTGGCACCACTCAGGTCAGTACCTTTCGCAATCTGATGCGCCCGGCCGCCAGCTGGGCGATAGCTACCAGTTCCCCGCACCCGTCCAGTAACCGCACCAGCTCTGACCCCGGCAGCGCGCGGGCAGGCGCCCGGCCCCGGCGGATCCAGCCGGCCTCATCATCACTTACCTCTACCGCCCTCAGGTGCGCCACGGCAGCGGAGGGACGCACCAGGAAAGCGCGCCACCCTCCGGCCAGTTCTTCCAGGGTCGCCGCGTCTTCCAGGGCGAAACGGCCGCTGCCGGTGCGCAGCAGCCAGCCCAGCGCCGCCCCGCATCCCAGGGAGTCCCCGAGTTCGCGGCAGAGGGTCCGGATGTAGGTGCCCTTGGAGCACCGCACCAGCAGGCGGGCCCGGGGCGGTGCCCCCGGCAGAAACTCCAACAATTCCAAGCGGTGAATGGTGACGGGCCGGGGGGGTAGTGGCACCGGGACCCCGGCCCGGGCCAGCTGGTAGCTGCGACGCCCGCCCACCCGCACGGCCGACAGGGCCGGAGGGGACTGCAGCAGCTCGCCTCTAAAGCCGGCGAGGACTTGCTCCAGCCGGCCCTGGTCTACGAACTCCGCCTCCCGCCGGGCGATGACCCGGCCTTGCGTATCGTCGCTATCGGTGGTAAGACCCAGTACCAGTTCCGCCCGGTACTCTTTGTCGGCTCCCGCCAGGTATTCGGCCAAGCGGGTGGCCTGACCCAGGCATATGGGCAGCACTCCCGCGGCCGCTGGGTCCAGGGTGCCGGTGTGTCCGGCGCGCCGCTCTCCCGTGAGGCGACGCACCCAGGCCACCACCTGGTGCGAGGTCATGCCCGGGGGTTTGAGGACGTTCAAGACACCAGAGTTCAAGGCCACCGCACCTGGGCGCCGGCCCGCGCCAGCACCAGCTCCCGGGTCTGGCTTACGGGTCCCGGCAACGTGCAGCCGGCCGCCCGCCGGTGTCCGCCTCCACCCAGCCCGGCCGCCAGCTCGGCCACGTTCACCCGCCCGGCCGAGCGCAAAGAGACGCGCACCGTGCCGTCGGCCTGCTCTTTGAAAAGTGCGGACACCTCTACTCCGGCCAGCTGCAGGCCGTAGTTCACGATGCCGCCGGTGTCTTCCGCAGAGGCCCGGCACTCGACCAGGTCCCGGTGTCTAAGCTCCAGTACGGCCAGCCTGCCCAGTTCGCGCAGCTCCAGGCTGAGCAAGGCCCGGCCCAAAAGCTGCAGGGCGGAAAGCGGGCGGTGGCCCTGGAGCTGCCCGGCCACCCGGTCGGGAGACGCTCCCGCCTCGACCAGCCTGGCCGCGGCGCGATAGGCCGCCGGAGTAGCATTCTCATAGCCGAACTGGCCGGTATCAGAAGAGAGGGCCGTGTACAGGCAAGTGGCGATGTCCGGGTCCAGAGCGACCCCCAGCGGCTCCAACAGCCTATACACCTGCTCGCCGGTGGCGGGGGCTTCCGGGTCCACGAACACCACATCGCCAAAACCGGTGTTGGTGACATGATGGTCGATGTTAACTACCTGCCGCGATGCCACCAGCATTCCCTCAACCCGGTCCTTCCCGGTGCAGTCCACATAGACGGCCAGCTCGGCCTGGAAGGACTTACGGTCACCTGCGCAAAGGTGTTGCCCGGGCAGAAAGGAGAGTGGCCCGGGCAGGCCGCCGGGCACGGCAAACACCACCTCGACCCCCAGCCGTTCCAACGCCAGCGCCAGCCCCAGTCCGGACCCGATGGCATCTCCATCGGGCACGGCGTGGGTGAGGATCACCGCCGAGGAGCACTCCCGCAGCGCCGACGCCACCCGGTGCACCGCCCGCTCCATGCTACTTCCTTTCTTGCTCGTCCTTGATGTCCATTAGGAGTTTGGAGATGCGCACACCGTAGGCGATGGAGTCATCCATCACGAACACCAGCTCAGGCGTATGGTGCAGCCGGACGCGCTTCCCCAGCTCGGAGCGGATGAAACCGCTGCCGCTCTCCAGCCCGGCCAGGGTTTGCCGCTTCGCTTCATCGTCCCCCAGCACGCTCACGTAGATCTTCGCCCACCGCAGATCCGGGCTCGCCTGCACTTTGACCACGCTGGCCAGCCCGATGCGCGGGTCCTTCATCTGGCTCTGCAGGATGTCGCCGACCGCCTCTTTGATGGCCTCCGCGACCCTCCGGTTTCTCGTTACCACCCTGATCTGTCCCCTTCTTCACCGGTCCCGGCCGGAGCCGGTTTCGCCTGCTGGAGAGCGCAGTGCCTGTTGCCTCCCTCCGGCCAGGCTACACTTCCCAGTCGAAGACCACCACGTCGCCTTCGCTCTGACCCTGGACCCAGCGTACTACCGCTTCCAGCACGTCGCGGGCATGCTGTCGCCGGTTGGCCACACAGCATATCCCCAGAGTGGCAACGGTGGCAGCTGCCAGCGTATCCACCTCGGCCACCGACACGTTGAACCGGCGGTGTACCCGCTGGCAGAGGCTCTTCACCACCCGGCGCTTATCCTTGAGCGAGGCGCTGGCGGGGATGACCAGTCGCAGTTGGCAGCTGCCCACCACCAAGCGACCCACCTCCGGTTTAGGCGGTCTTCACTTCCTCCATGGCAAAGGCTTCCAGGACGTCGCCTTCTTTGATATCCTGGAACTTCTCGATGCCGATGCCGCACTCGAATCCAGAGGTGACTTCGCGGACGTCATCCTTGAACCGCCTGAGCGAGCTCAACTTGCCTTCGTTGACCACCACACCGCTGCGGATCAGCCGGATGGTGGAGGTCCGGTCGATCTTGCCCTCCGTCACGTAACAGCCGGCAATCACGCCCACTTTGGGAATGCGGAAGATGGCCCGTACCTCGGCCCTCCCGGCGATGACTTCCTTCCATTTCGGCTTGAGCAGGCCCTGGAGGGCAGCTTCGATGTCCTGTATCGCTTCGTAGATAATGCGGTAGGTCCGCACGTCCACCTTCTCATCTTCGGCCACCCGCCGGGCATTGGCATCCGGGCGCACATTGAAGCCAATGACAATGGCCTCGGATGCCGCCGCCAGCATGATATCGGATTCGGTGATGGCCCCCACCCCGCTGTGAATCATGCGCGGGCGGACCTCGCCCTGGCCGAGTTTCTCCAGCGCCTGCCTTACCGCTTCCACCGAGCCCTGGACATCGGCCTTGATGACCAGGTTGAGTTCGGCGACGTCGCCTTCCTTGACCCGCGTGAACAGGTCATCAAGGGTCAGCCGGCGCGTAGTGGCCAGCTCCTTCTGGCGCTTCTCCATCTGGCGGTTTTCGGCGATGTCCTTGGCCAAGCGTCCAGCTTCAATCACCAGGAAGTTGTCGCCCGCCTGGGGCACTTCGGCCATGCCCCCGACCTCCACGGGCATGGAAGGCCCGGCGCGTTTGACCCGCCGGCCCCAGGCGTCGGTCATATCCCGCACCCGCCCGCTGGTGGTACCGGTCACAAAGGCATCACCGACCTTCAGCGTCCCGCTGTGAATGAGCACGGTGGCCACCGGGCCCCGGCCCTTATCCAGCTGGGACTCGATGACGGTGCCGCGCGCCTTACGGGTGGGGTCGGCCTTGAGGTCGCCCACTTCCGCCACTAGCAGGATCATCTCCAGCAGCTGCTCGATACCGGTGCGGGCGGTGGCGGAGACCGGCACGAAGATGGTCTCTCCTCCCCACTCCTCGGCTACCAGACCGTGCTCGGTCAGCTGCTGCCGCACCCGCTCCGGCCGGGCATTGGGCCGGTCCATCTTGTTGATGGCCACCACCACCGGTACTCCGGCCGCCCGGGCGTGGTTCAGCGCCTCGATGGTCTGGGGCATCACCCCATCGTCGGCC
>DMHJ01000190.1 GCA_003449495.1 Clostridiales bacterium UBA8153 | reverse complement strand
GCAAGCCACCGCCGGCAGCCACTGTCAACGTGACTCCCGCCATTTCCCTGGCCCCCGGTGACCTGCGGTCGCCCAGCGGTGCCGGTGGGCGCCAGCTCACCGTTCCGTCCGGCCATTTTTGCGGTCTCCCGGGAGGAGTGAGGGCCGGGAAGGACGAATGGAACCGTCGCAAGGAGGAGGAAGTCATGCTGGAAGCCAGGCTCAGGGTGCGGTTGGGCGCCGCCGACGCTCATTACGCCGGCGGGCTGGTGGCGGGAGCCCGCCTGATGGAGCTGTGGGGGGATGTGGCCACCGAACTTCTCATCCGCCACGACGGCGACGAGGGCCTGTTTGTCGCTTACGACCTGGTGGAGTTCAAGGCACCGCTCCAGGCCGGAGATTTCGTGGAAATTGCGGGAAAGTTGGTCAAGGTGGGTAACACCTCCCGCCGTATGGAGTTTACCGCCTACAAAGTCATCGCCGCCGGTGGCCGGCTACCCACCTCCGGCCGGGTGTTGGATGAGCCGTTGCTGGTAGGGAGGGCAAGCGGTACCTGCGTGGTGCCAAAAGAACGATGGAACCGCTAATCATCACCGTGGCGCCGGTGGGCGCCGAAGCCACCCGGGCCCAGCACCCCGCGCTCCCCCTGACGCCCGCCGAGATCGCTTTGGCGGTGTACGAAGCCTATCGGGAAGGAGCCTCCATCGCCCACCTGCACGCCCGCGACGTTAACGGTGACGCCACCCAGGACGCCCGGGTGTATGCCGAGATCATCGGTGAAGTCACTGCCCGTTGCGACATCATCATCCAAGTGTCCACCGGAGGCGCCGTGGGCATGACCCGCCAGGAGCGGGCGGGACCTTTGGCGCTGCGCCCGGAAATGGCCACGTTGACCACGGGCACGGTCAACTTCGGCGATGGGGTATTCTACAACGCAGGGCAGGACATCCAGTTCTTTGCCACCGAAATGGGCCGGCTCGGCATCAAACCGGAAATCGAAATCTTTGAGGTGGGCATGATCGATAACGCCATGCGCCTGGTGCGGGATGGACTGCTCAGCCGCCCGCTGCATTTTGATTTCGTCATGGGCGTGCCCGGAGGCATCGGGGGCTCACCGGCCCACCTCCTGCACCTGATACACAGCTTGCCACCGCAGTCCAGCTGGACGGTGGCGGGCATCGGCCGCCATGAGCTGCCCCTGGGGGCTATGGCGGTGATTCTCGGGGGCCATGTGCGCGTGGGCTTCGAGGATAACCTCTACTACAGCCGGGGCGTACTGGCAGCTTCCAACGCCCAGCTGGTTGCCCGCATCGTGCGCATCGCCCGGGAATTGGGTAGGCCGGTAGCCGGCCCGGCCCAGGCCCGCGCCATATTGGGGCTGAAAAACCCGCAGCAGGAAAAACCTTAGGCCCGGCGAACTAGGCAGCCGCGAGAGGAGGTGGGGCGTTGCTGATTCTGACTGCTACCAACGTGGCCATGCGCTGCGTAAAGTGTAGCTCCGTCAATGTATCCCAGGTGTCGCTATTTGCCCTCTCTCCCCACCGGCCCTCCTTCGCCCATTGCCGGTGCGGGGTCAGGCTATTTTCCCTGAGCCGCGACGGGGCCGGCCTCTGCCTCTCCATCCGCTGCCCCCGCTGCGCCGGCTACCACGAGTTCCCCTTCGCCGCCCAGTCTTTCTGCCGGGAGTCCTGGCTCGAGATCACCTGCCCGGACGCAGGTCATCCCCTGGCCATAGTGGGCCAGGTGGCCCAAGGTAAGGCGGTGGCCGCCCTGCCCGAGCTGCCTCCGGCGGCCAGCTGGGAAACCGACGATGACTGCTTTCAAGACCCGGAGATCATGTACCAGACGCTGAACCACATTCACGACCTGGCCGGCTCCGGTAAGGTTGCCTGCCGCTGCGGCAGCTCGTCGGCCGAAGTGGAGATCTTCCCGGACCGGGTGGTACTCAGGTGCGCCAGTTGCGGGCGGTACTCTTCCGTCCACGCCCGGGACATGTGCGACCTGGCCCAGCTGATGCAGCTGGGCGGCATCACCATGAGCGAGCGCGGCGCCACCGACCTTTCCCGCCACGACCGCCCGTGATTGGAGCTATAGCATGCGGATCTTCCTGGACACGGCCAATTTGGATGAGATCGCCGAAGCCGCGGGCTGGGGCGTGATCGCGGGCGTCACCACTAACCCGTCTCTGGTGGCTAAAGAGAAGGGCCGGAGCTTCCCCGACCTCATCGCCGGTATCACCGCCCTGGTATCCGGGCCGGTAAGCGCTGAAGTCATGGCGCTGGAGCGCGACGGCATGATCCGTGAGGCCCGGGAGCTCCACCGTATCGCGCCGAACGTGGTCATCAAGCTACCCATGACCGCCGAAGGGCTGAGAGCCGGGCGCGTTCTCTCCATTGAGGGCATCCCCACCAACATGACCTTGGTGTTCTCGGTTGGTCAGGGCTTGCTGGCGGCGCTTTCCGGCGCGACCTACGTGAGTCCCTTTGTGGGACGGCTGGACGATGTGGGACATGCGGGCATGGAGGTAGTGGCCGACCTGGTGCGCATTTTCCAGGTGCACCGGCTGCCTACCCAGGTCATCGCCGCCAGCATCCGCCATCCCCAGCACGTGGTGGAAGCCGCCCGGGCGGGAGCCCACATCGCCACCGTGCCCTTCGGCGTGCTCCGGCAGCTGGTGCAGCATCCCCTCACCGACCTGGGGATAGCCCGCTTCCTCGCTGACTCAAAGCATGCGCAGCCCAAGTGAAGGCGAGTTTTGCCGTTGCGTGTGTTGCTCATCAACACCCCCCACTTCGGTATCCGCCCGGGTGAAGAACAGGAAAACCTCGGTCTGGGCTACTTGGCCGCCAGCTTGCGCCGGCAGGGCCATGAAGTTACCCTGGTAGACGGAACCTTGGAACGGCTGACGCCCCGGGCCATGCGGGAGCGCCTGGCCGGTCAAACCTATGACTGGGCCGGCATCTCCATCCTCTTCCAGGAGAGCATCGGGCAGGCTGCCCAGGTGGCTGCGGCCGTCAAGTCCGCCCTTCCCGGTACCCGGGTGGTGGCCGGCGGGCAACCCGCCACTTTCCTCTACCGGGAGCTCTTGCACCGCTATCCGGCCTGGGACGGAGTTATCCTGGGTGAAGGAGAAGACATCGCCGGGAGTCTGGGTGGGGATTGGGGCGAAGGCTTACCGGGACTGGCCTTCCGCTACCGGGGGGAGGTGGTGGCGGGTGCGCGCCCTCCTCTGGTGGCACCCCTGGATCGCCTGCCTTTCCCGGCCCGGGACCTGCTACCGCTGGCCAGCGCCAGAAACGCCGCGGCGCAGATCTCCCGCAGCCGGGGGTGCTGGGGGAGCTGCAGCTTCTGCAGCCTGCGCGCTTTTTACGGCCAGGCGGCCGGGCCGGTCTGGCGGTGCCGTAGCGCCGGCAATGTACTGGCGGAAATCGAACTGCTGCGTTCACAGTATGGCATCCGTGCCGTCAACTTCGTGGACGACAATTTCCTGGGCACGGGAGAGCGCGGTCGTCGGCAAGCCCGGCTCTTGGCCGACTCCCTCATCGCTGCCGGGACCGGCATCAGTTTTTCTCTCACTTGCCGGGCCGATGGCGTGGAGCTGGACCTGTTCTCCCGCTTGAAGGAGGCCGGACTTACCCGGGTATTCCTCGGCATAGAATCGGGAGTGCAGGCGGTGCTGGACCGGTTCGGTAAACGCACCACCGTGGGGCAGAATCTTGCGGCCCTGGATGTCCTCAAGACGCTGGGCATCGAGCCGGTGGTAGGGTACATCATGTTCGACCCCGGCAGCACTCTGGAGGAGTTCCACGATAGCCTGGCCTTCCTGGAGCAGGCATTCGGCTCTTGGGCGGAAGTTCGCCGGTACGTCAGCCTACCCTTGAACGTCCTGGAGATATACAGCGGCACCCCGGTGGCCGCCCAGCTCGAGCGGGAAGGACGTTTACGCGGTGACCTGCTGGGATATACTTACCATATACCGGATGCCCGGGTACGCCTCCTGGTACGCCTGATCCTAGGCGTCCGGCGCTGTGGGTTTCCGCTGCGCAACTGGGTGCTGAGAAGAAAACGGGCCCAAACCGGCCGGGCGGCAGCTGGGCGGAGCGCCGGCCCGGGCGGCGCCGGCTAGGGTCTGTGCAGCCCTCCACCGGTGCGGGAAAGTGGTTGTCCACGGCTGCGGCCGGCGGGTTTTTGGAAAAGTGGTCCTTGACGGACCGACTGGAAACTGCTAGACTGTAGGCAGGTCTACATACTTCCCTCCTCAGTTTGTGGGCAGGCCTTCATCCAGCCGGACGAAGGTCTCCTCCTTTGGGAACCTGTATGAAACCTGACTGGCAGGCACCGGCATTTCCCCGAATGTACCATCTCTCTGTGGCCACACGCGGGAGGTTTTCGAGCTAGGCATTCCCCAGCTGGTCGGTGTACCGTGCAATTTGCCCGCTTGGGCAAAAAAGAGGTGAGGTAGTTGAGCATTGCCGAACTGGAGTCAAAAACCCTCGTTGAACTCCAGAAAATAGCCCGGGAGCTGAGCATACCCGGCTATTACTCCCTCCGCAAGAAGGAACTCATTTTTGAGCTGGTCAAGGCCCGCACCGAGCAAGGAGGGCTGCTGTTCGCCGAAGGCCTCTTGGACATCCTGGCCGAGGGATACGGCTTTCTGCGGCCCGGCATGTATCTTCCCAGCCGTGACGACGTGTATGTCTCTCCCTCCCAGATTCGCCGCTTCGACTTGCGCATTGGCGACATGGTCTCCGGCCAGGTGCGCCCACCCAAGGACAGCGAGCGCTACTACGGCATGCTGCGGGTGGAGGCGGTAAACGGGGTGGATCCGGAGACTTCCCGGGACCGCCCCTATTTCGAAGGACTCACCCCCACTTTTCCCACCCGGCGGCTGGTGCTGGAGACCAGCCGGGAGGAGGTAGCCACCCGGCTGGTGGACCTGGTCGCCCCCATCGGGCGGGGCCAGCGCGGGCTGATCGTCTCTCCCCCCAAGGCCGGCAAGACCGTGCTCCTGAAGAAGATCGCCAACGCCATCACCGCCAATTCCCCGGAAGTGCACCTCATGGTTCTGCTGGTCGACGAACGCCCGGAGGAAGTCACCGACATGCAGCGGTCGGTGCGGGGAGAGGTGATATCCTCCACCTTTGATGAGATCCCGGAAAACCATGTGCGCGTGGCCGACATGGTGTTGGAGCGGGCCAAGCGCCTGGTAGAGCACAAGCGGGATGTGGTGATCCTTCTGGACAGCATCACCCGGCTGGCCCGGGCCCATAACCTGGTGGTGCCGCCCAGCGGCAGGACGCTATCGGGAGGCATGGACCCGGCCGCCTTCCACAAGCCCAAGCGCTTCTTCGGCGCAGCCCGCAACATCGAAGAGGGTGGCAGCCTGACCATCCTGGCCACCGCCCTGGTGGATACGGGCAGCCGCATGGATGATGTGATCTATGAGGAGTTCAAGGGCACCGGCAACATGGAGCTGCATTTGGACCGGAAAATCGCCGAACGGCGGACGTTCCCGGCCATCGACATCAAGCGCTCGGGCACCCGCAAGGAGGAGCTGCTGCTGAAACCCGAAGAGCTGGAGATCATGTGGGCCCTGCGCAGGTTCACCAACGAGGCTCCGGCCGCCGAGACCCTGGAACGCCTTATCGAGCGCCTGGGTAAGACCAAGTCCAACCGCGACTATCTAAACCAGATCCAGAAAGAGCTGCGGTAAGTAGGGG
>DMHJ01000071.1:932-5644 GCA_003449495.1 Clostridiales bacterium UBA8153 | reverse complement strand
GGCCAGTCGGCCCAGGCAGAATATTGCCGGGTGGCGGCGGAGCTCCCGGCCGGCGTGGTCTGCCTAACGGCCGGCGAGAGCCGGAGCTGGGGCGGGAAGGCTCCGGAACTGGCCGACCGGGTGCGGGCCCGGGTGGCGCAGGGCCAGTCCTGGGCAGGCGCCCTGGCCAGGGCTGCCGCCCCCGACCTCCAGGTGGAACCGCTGGGGGAGGGCTGGTTCGCCGTCCATGACCTAGCTTCCTACCGGACCATCCTCGGTAGGGCCGCCCAGGAGGCGGTAGCCGGCGATACGACCGGGGCGGGCCGGGAGTCGGTGGTAGTCTCCGTGGGCACCCTTGAGGATATGCAGGACCAGATCCTGGCCGAGCTGGCCCGCCGGCACCATAACCGCACCCAGCTGGCCAGGAGCCTCGGCATTAGCAGGACTACCCTATGGAAGAGGCTCCGGGACTCGGGCCGGGGCGGGCTTGAACTCTCCGGAACCCCCTAGCCACGGCAACCCGGCTCTAGCAGAGGGAAAGGGTGGCAAGATTGACCAAAGAAGAGCTGAAGGCCAGAGTCGTCCAGGTGGTAGACAGTCGAGCCGGGGACATCCAGGAGCTGGCAGACGATATCTTCCGGCATCCCGAGCTGGGTTACAAGGAGTTCCGTACTTCCGGACTGGTCCAGCGGAAATTCGTCGAGCTGGGACTACCGTTTCGCAGCGGACTGGCCATCACCGGGGTGAAGGCCCGGCGGGAAGGCCCGAGACGGGGCCCAACTGTAGCCGTCCTGGGGGAACTGGACGCCGTCGTCTGCCCGGGGCATCCTCAGGCCGACCCTGCCACCGGTGCCGCCCACGCCTGCGGGCACCACGGGCAAATCGCGGCCATGTACGGGGCGGCCGCCGGCCTGTGCCTTTCCGGCGCTTTCCAGCACTTAAGCGGCACGGTGGTGTTCATGGCGGTGCCGGCCGAAGAGTACGTGGAGATCGAGTACCGTCACCGGCTCCGGCAGGAGGGCAAGATCCGCTTTATCGGCGGTAAGCAGGAGCTGTTGGCCCTGGGAGAGTTTGACGATGTGGATATGGCCATGATGGTGCACCAGGGCAGCCTGGCCGAAGGCAAGCAGGCGGTGGTGGGCGGTACCTCCAACGGTTTTCTGGGCAAGCTGGTCCGCTACCGGGGGGTGGAGGCCCATGCGGGTGGCGCGCCCCACGCCGGCGTCAACGCCCTCAACGCAGCCATGCTCGGACTGACGGGCGTGCACATGCTGCGGGAGACCTTCAGGGACGAGGACAGCATCCGGGTGCATCCCATCATCACCAAGGGCGGGGATCTGGTCAACGTAGTGCCGGCCGACGTGCGGGTGGAGACTTACGTGCGCGGTCGTACCATGGCCGCCATCCTCGACGCCAACGGCAAGGTGAACCGGGCGCTGCTGGCCGGTGCGTCGGCTTTGGGGGCCCAGGTGGAGGTTACCGAGCTGCCGGGATACTTGCCCCGGGTGAGCGCTCCTGCCCTCGACCAGCTGTTCAAAGCCAACCTGGTGGCGTTAGTGAAGAAAGAGGCGGTGGTCGAAGGCGGGCACGGCGCCGGCTCCAGCGACATGGGCGACTTGATGCACGTGATGCCGGGGATCCATCCCAGCATCGGCGGGTGCCGGGGCAGGGCGCACTCCGAGGAGTTCCAGGTGTACGACGGGGAATTGGCCTACTTGGTGCCGGCCAAGGCCATGGCCATGACCGTGGTAGACCTGCTCTGGGACCAGGCCGGAGTGGCCAAGCGCATCCTGAAGAAATGGAAACCGCTTTACTCCCGGGAAGGGTATTTCCAGATGTGGGACGAGATCGTGGGCCGGGCCGGTTCCTGATCGAACTGGATAGAGGGAGGGGGGAGACAAATGCGTTGGGCAAGGGTATCGCTGTTCGCACTGGCCGTGGCCATGGGCGTGGTGGCCGTAGTGGCGCTGAGGGGTGTCACCCTCTACACTGACTACCTCTGGTTTGCAGACGTGGGCTTCCCACAGGCATTCACCATCATGCTCATCTCCCGGCTGCGCCTGGGGCTTCTAGGAGGCCTGGTTTTCTGGCTGTTCGTCATGGCCAACCTTTGGATTGTGCGGGGCCGGCGGCGCCAGCTGCACCTGGTGGGCGGGATAATGGAACCGCTCCGACCGGGCAGGCTGCTGGGCCTGGCCGGGGTGGCGACGCTGGGCGTGGCCGTCCTGGTGGGCCTGTGGCTTTCCACGGGGTGGGCGGTGGTGGAGCGCTTCCGCTACGCCACGCCTTTCGGACTCTACGACCCGTTTTTCAGACGGGACGCGGGCTTCTACGTGTTCACCCTGCCTTTTCTCCGGCTGGTGCAGCAATTTGTGTTTTTGACCTTGCTGGCGGGCATCGCTGCGTCGGCGGCCGGCCATTACCTCACCGGGGGCTTCTACCTGCACGGCGATAGGCTCACGGTGCATCCCCGGGCCCGGCTGCATCTGTCGTCCCTGCTGGCTCTAGGTTTCGGCTGGTTTGCCTGGAACTACCGCCTGGCCATCTGGGAGCTGCTGTTTTCCCCCCGGGGCGTGGCCTTCGGTGCGTCATACACCGACATCCATGCCCAGTTGCCGGCCTTTCGCCTGCTCATCGCGGTGGCGCTGCTTTGCGCCGTCCTGGTCTTGGTGGCGGCGCTGCGCCGCAGCAACCGGCTGGCGGTGGCGGCACCCATCCTGCTCTTTGCCGTTTCACTCTTGGCCGGCTCGGCCTATCCCGCATTCATACAGCAGTTTAGGGTTTCGCCCAACGAGATTGCCTTAGAGAGGCCGTTCATCGAGTACAACATCGCCTTCACCCGCCGGGGCTTCGGCCTCTACCGCATCGCCGAAAGTCCTTTCCCGGCTACTCCGCTGCTGACCCGGGCCGATGTGGAAGCAAACCGGGATACCATCGATAACATCCGCCTGTGGGACTGGCGGCCCATGAAGCAGACCTTCAGCCAGCTCCAGGCCATGCGCCTTTACTACCAGTTCGTCGATGTGGACCTCATTCGCTACCCGCTGGACGGCCAGCTCCGGCCCGTGATGATCTCCGCGCGCGAACTCAACCAGACCCAGCTGCCGGCACCCGCCCAGACCTGGATCAACCTGCATCTCAAGTTCACCCACGGCTTCGGCGCCGTGCTCAGCCCCGGCAACACCATGACCGCCGAAGGACTGCCCGTGTTCTATGTGCGGGACATCCCACCGGTGGCCCCCCGGCAAGAGTTGACCATCCGGCGTCCTGAGATCTACTTCGGCGAGCTCACCCACAACTACATCATAGTACAGACCGAAGAGCAGGAGTTCAACTACCCGGTGGGCGAGCACAACGCCTGGACCCGGTATGAAGGCGAAGCCGGCATACCCATAGGGTCACTCTTCCGCCGTGTGGCTTTTGGGCTCCGCTTCCAGGACTACCAGATCATCGTGAGCGGGGCTTTGCTCCCGGAGAGCCGCATCATCTTCCGGCGGCAGATCATGGAGCGGGTAAGGACCATCGCGCCCTTCCTCGCGTACGATTCCGATCCTTACCTGGTGGTGGCCGACGGCCGCCTGTTCTGGATCATCGACGCCTATACGACTTCCGGCGGCTTCCCTTACTCCGAGCGCCATCCCACGGGCATCAACTACATCCGCAACTCGGTCAAAGTGGTCATCGACGCCTACCATGGGGAGACCACCTTCTACGTGTTCGAACCGGAAGATCCCCTGATCCAGACGTACGGCCGCATATTCCCCGGGCTATTCGCGCCCAAGGCCGCGATGCCCGCCTACCTCCGCGAGCACGTGCGCTACCCGGCGGACCTGCTCAGGATCCAGGCGCACATGCTCCTCACCTATCAGATGCAGGACCCCCTGGTCTTCTACAACAAAGAAGACCAGTGGGCCATTCCCCGGGAGGTCATCGAGGACCGGACTCCCGCCATGGAACCCTATTACGCCATCATGCGGCTACCGGGCTCCGACCGTACGGAGTTCGTGCTCATGCTGCCTTTCACCCCGGTGGGGAAGCAGAACATGGTGGCCTGGCTGGCCGGCCGGGCCGATGCCCCGCACTACGGTGAGCTCAAGCTGTTCAGGTTCCCCCGGGGCGAGCTGGTCCTGGGTCCCATGCAGGTGGAGGCCCGCATCAACCAGGATCCCGTCATCGCGCAGGATCTCACCCTTTGGGGCCAGCTGGGCTCAGAAGTGCATCGCGGCAATCTCTTGGTGATTCCCATCGGCAACTCCTTGATCTACCTTGAGCCTCTCTACCTGCAGGCGCGGGAGAATGCCCTCCCCGAGCTCAGGCGGGTGCTCTTGGTCCACGGCAAGGACGTGGCCATGGAACCCAACCTGGAAGCCGCCCTCGCCCGGGTGTTCGGCGGGGAGGGGGTACGACCGCCCGGGCCCGGCGAGGATGCCACCGACCGGGACTTGGTGTTGCGGGCGGTGCGCCTGTACCGGGAGGCCCAGGCTCGCCTGCGGGAGGGGGACTGGGCCGGATACGGCCGGCTCATCCAGGAGCTGGGAGAGGTGCTGGCTCGGATGGAGCAGCAGGATGCCGTCCGGCCACCGGGTGGCAGCTAGAGGAACCGCCGGGGGGTCGGGTGCGCCTACCAGACCCTGGGGTGGAGCAGGCTAGGGGAAGAAGGGGCCGCGGGTACCGGGAGAGCGCCCGCCGGTGCGCGCTGACCTTCCTCCCCAGGGGCGGCCGGTAGGTGCGCC
>DMHJ01000071.1:0-574 GCA_003449495.1 Clostridiales bacterium UBA8153 | reverse complement strand
GCCGGGGCTAAGCTCGGATTTGGGCGGTGGCCGCCGATGGCGGCCCGGGATGGTGCACGGTGAGAGCGATTTCCGCCGATTGGCAGCTAGGGCGGGCGGTGGCAGCAAGGCCGCCGGAAGGTGCGGCTCCGACCGGCGGGTGGCGGACCAGAGCTACGCGATGAGGTGACCAGCCATGATGAGCAGCGGGCAGAAACTGCGCCAGGCCCGGCTCGAGCGGGGCCTGTCCATGGAGCAGGCGCAAGAGGACACCAAGATCCGCCGCCGTCACCTGGAGGCGCTGGAGAATGATGAGCCGGATCCCGGCGTCGGCCGGGTGTACTATCGCGCCTTCCTGCGCGCCTACGCCACTTACCTCGGCCTAGATCCCGGTCCCCTGCTGGAGGAGTTCGCACCGGTGGAACCGGAACCCGAACCCGAGGAAGCCCCGGTGCCGGTGCGACGGCGGTCGAACGTGACCGCGTTGCTGCTGGTAGTAGCGTTGCTCGCGGGCGGTTTCCTTGTCTTCAGGTGGCTCACGGTGGTCAATCCGGTGGCCGACCCGCCGCCGCCCCCGCCGGCCGCAGATCCCCCT
>DMHJ01000179.1 GCA_003449495.1 Clostridiales bacterium UBA8153 | reverse complement strand
AGGCAAGTCGCGGCGTTGACACTGGGCGCGACAACTCGTATAATGAGCTTTGCGCCCGATTGTGCGTTCTCCCCAGCTGATGCCAGCGGCGGAGGGAGGGAAGTTCGATTGCCCGAGGTCAAAGTCGGAAAAAATGAGTCGCTTGACCAGGCTCTCCGCCGGTTCAAGCGTCAGTGCCAGCGCTCCGGTGTACTGGCTGAGGTACGAAAAAGGGAGCACTATGAAAAGCCCAGTGTAAGGAAGAAGAAGAAGTCGGAAGCGGCCAGGAAGCGTCGCTTCCGCTAAAGTGCCCCTCCCTTTTGACCAGTGAGACAGTCAGGGCCCGGCCGAACCGGGCCCTTGGTCTATTCCGGACCAATGTGAAGAGATGCGCTGTGCGGGGAAAGGGGGCGGCCCGTTGCATACGACCCTGCGACTCGTGGTCTTGATCGCCATCCTGCTGGCCCGGCCGGGCGCAGGGGAAACCGGAGCCCCGGCGGCGCCGGGAAGCGTGTATGTCGTGCCCATCCGGGGAGAGATCGACCGGGGCCTAACCCGGTTTGTGGACCGGGCCATCCGGGAGGCCCATGACGCCGGTGCCGTGGGCATACTAGTCGAGGTAAGTACGTTGGGCGGCCGGCTTGATGCGACACTGGAGATCCGGGACCTGCTGGTCGAGGCCCGACTTCCCCTGGCGGTACTCGTGGTGGACCGGGCCTGGTCGGCCGGGGTGCTCATCTCTCTAAGCGGGGACCGGCTGTTCATGCTTCCCGGCACCAGCATAGGGGCGGCCGAACCGCGCCCGCTGGACCCTAAGGTGTTGTCGGCCTGGAGAGGAGAACTGGAGAGCATGGCCGAGCGCGGCGGGCGGGACCCTCTGGTTGCCGCCGCCATGGCCGATGCCAGCATCGCCATCCCCGGCCTGGTAGAGAAAGGGGAAATCCTGACCCTCACCGCCAAACGTGCCGCCGAGATCCGGTTCATCGACGGCATGGTCTCCTCCCGTCACCAAGCCCTGAAGAGCGCTGGCTGGGAGGGTGCCCGGGTTACCGAGATCCGGCAGCGGGGCCTGGAGAGCCTCAGCCGCTGGGCAACCAGTAGCACCGTGGCTTCGCTGCTCTTGAGCCTGGGCATGTTTGGCCTCATCGTCGAGATTTCCACGCCGGGCTTGGGCGTTGCCGGTGCCGTCGGGCTCGTCTGCCTGGGGCTGTTTTTCGGCGGACATCTAATTGCCGGTGTGGCCGGATGGGGGGGGGTCCTGCTCTTCATCTTGGGTCTGGCACTGCTGAGCGCCGAGGCCTTCGTGCCGGGTGTCGGCCTGCTGGGCCTAGGCGGCGCGGTCTCCATGCTTCTCAGCATCTACTTCACCATCGGCGGCGACATCCACGCCGTTCGTACCATCGCCGTTTCCATGGTGACCACCTTGGTGCTGACGGCGGGGTTCTTGTATACGGCCGTCCGCCGCGGGTGGCTGCGCAAGTTCACCTTGCCTTTTGCCTTGACCACCGCGTCCGGCTACGTGAGCACCCAGTCCCACGCCGGCTTGTTGGGCAAGGCCGGGGTGGCGATTACGCCGCTTAGGCCGGCAGGAGTCGCCCGCATCGACCACGAACGTTACGATGTGGTCAGTGAAGGCGGCTTCATCGGCGCCGGCACTTCCGTGATGGTGGTGCACATCGAGGGGCGCCGGGTGGTAGTGCGTCCCGCCGAGCCGGATGAAGGCCACGGCCCGGCCACGGGGAGTGCCCGCTACGAGCCTTAGCGTGCCGGCGCCGGGGAGTGGCAGCGATTGCCGTCGGCTACGCCCGCCGGCCGCGGCGACCTTACGCGGACTAACGCAGCGCTGAAAGGGAGGTGCGGTTCTTGGAGCTGGTAACCGGTACCTTGATTGCCATCGTACTCGGCTTGGTGGTTCTGGCGGTGATCTTTAGTTTCATTCCCTTGGGCTTGTGGATATCGGCCATGGCGGCCGGCGTGAGGGTAGGCATCATGAGCCTGGTGGGTATGCGGCTGCGGAGGGTGCCACCCCACCGCATCGTCGAGCCACTGGTGAAGGGGAGGAAGGCCGGGCTCGACCTCGTGCTGGATAAGCTGGAGGCCCACTATTTGGCCGGAGGCAATGTGGACCGGGTGGCCAACGCCCTCATCGCAGCCCAGCGGGCGGCCATCCCCTTGGAGTTTGAGCGGGCTGCCGCCATCGACCTGGCGGGCCGGGATGTGTTGCAGGCCGTGCAGATGAGCGTAAACCCCCGGGTGATTGAGACCCCCTCCATCGCTGCCGTGGCCAAGGACGGCATCGAGCTCAAGGCTAAGGCCAAGGTGACGGTACGTGCGAACATCGACCGGCTGGTAGGCGGCGCCGGAGAAGAGACCATCATCGCCCGGGTGGGCGAAGGCATCGTCACCACCATCGGATCTTCTCGGAGCCACAAGGAGGTTCTGGAGAATCCCGACATGATCTCCCGGACGGTATTGACCAAAGGCTTGGACGCCGGTACCGCCTTTGAGATCCTGTCCATCGACATCGCCGATGTGGACGTGGGTGCGAACATCGGCGCCCGGCTGGAAACCGACCGGGCCGAGGCGGATAAGCGCATCGCCCAGGCCAGGGCCGAGGAACGCCGGGCCATGGCCATCGCGCTGGAGCAGGAGATGCTGGCACGCGTCCAGGAGATGCAGGCCAAAGTAGTGGAGTCCCAGGCGGAAGTCCCTCTGGCCTTGGCCGAAGCCCTGCGCCAGGGTAAGCTGGGAGCCCTCGACTATTACCAGCTCCAGAACGTCATGGCCGATACCTCCATGCGGGAATCCATCGGGCGCACTTCACGGGGCGAGGACAAGAAAGAGCCGACTAAACCCTAGAGGGAGTGTAACACCGTGGGAGACCTCATTTTCTGGTTGGCTCTGGTCTTGTTCTGGTTAGCAAGTCAAGCCCTGAAGAGCAAGTCCCAAGGTGCCCGGCCGGTTTCACGGCCGCGAGATGCCCGGGTACCGGACCCTTCGGAGGGGCGGGCGGTGTCCCGGCGAGTGCCGGCAGCGGGAAGGCCGGGACCCTCGCTCAACGTCCCGTCCACCGGGACCACTGTACCGGTGACAAGGACAGCGGTCATGCCGCCCTCCCGTCCCGCCAACGTCGTGCCGGTCCTTGACCGTCCTCTGCTCGCCCAAGCCGTGGTGCTCAGCGAGATCCTGGGCAAACCCCGGGGGCTGAGGCCTTGGCGTCCCCAAGGCTGGCGGCACTGACGGCACAACTGGATAGAACAGGCGAGTTGTCCTCCGGCCCGTGGCCGGAGGACAGTCTTTTATCCGGCGGGCATAGATCAGTCTGCAGAGGGGGAGGGGCCAGGGGTAAGGCCGGGCATTGGCGCAGCTCCCTGGCGGACCGGCTGGATCGTCCGCATCATTTGGTGTCGAACATCCCCAGGTCGCCATCACCGGGCGCACGCAGGTACTTGTAGAAGACCACGGCGGCATCCGCCGCCTCGAGTCCCAGCGCATCGTCGTGGGTGGAGCCGGCCGCCGGCTGACCACCCAGGGGGAAGGCCTGAGCATAGCCTTCATTGCCAAGGATGAGCCGGTAGTGCGCGGGCGCATCTTATGCATCAACCGGGAGTGAGGCCGGAGGAGTACAGGTACCGGCCGGCCGTTCATTCTACAGCGGCTACCTGGACGTACGCATCCACGGCTGTGGCGAGCTCTCGGTCGGCGCCGCCCTGGACAAATGGCTACGGCCATGGAGGGTCGGGAGCGATGGGGATACCCTCCCCATCCGGATGCAGCTAGGCGTGCATTCCCCGAGCTCTGGCTTGCCTCCAGGATAACGGCATGCCGCCTGCGCCCGCTAGACAGGCAGGGGGTACCAGGGGGTACCCTTCACCGGGCGGCGCCTTAGGCGCTGCCTTCCGGTGCCCCTGGGTCACGCCGGTGTTGGCGGGAGCCGTCGCCATCATGACTTGCTTCGTCTGGCCGGTTGAGGTGCGGGGTAACCGGCAGGTCGACACCGCACCGCCCAGGTCCAGCAGGTGGCGGCGGCCTTGGGACTAAGAACCGGGGTGGCCCGGCGTGCCCTGGACTTGCAGGCCATCGAGGATCGCCTGGTACTGGACGTCCCCCACATGGCCTGGGTGCGGGCGCAGCGTATCCGCGCCATCATCGACCTTGTGGAACAGGTCCGGCCTAACACCCCGGTGCCGCATGCGGGCGACTTGGTATCCCGCAGCGACAGTATCGTGGCCGGTGCCCTGGTGCTGGCGGGTCGGGCGGTGGTTAGTCCCGGGCAGACGCTCACCGCGGGCCAACTGCTCAGCTGCGGGGGCGAGGGAAGGCCCGGAAGTCACGGTGAGGCCCGGGGACACATTTGCGCCCGGGTCTGGCGCCAAGCCTACAGGGAAGTCTCCTGCCGTGACCTGGTCAGAACGCATACTGGAGCGGGCCTGGACGCGTCTGGTGGTGGCTGGGCTGGACCGGGGGATCATGTGGAGGGGCAGAGAACCGGCCCCTTTCCCGGCCTACGAGCTGCCGGAGACCCGGCGGCCCCTGGCTACCTGGAGGAATATAGGGGTGCCCGTCGAACTCGTGACCTACACCTACCACAAGGTGGAGCTGGTAAAATAGAAACCGAAGCTTCAGCCAAAGGAGGCGCTGCGCCGGGCCGGTGCCGAGGCGGCTGTGCGGGGCCGGCTCCCTCCGGGCCGAAGCCCGGGGAGCCTCCCATTGAGGTGGTGTTGGTCGCTGGGACCGTGGGCGCCAGGGCGGCGCTGGCATCAGTGGAGGAAGTCGGCGTTTTCCGACCAGCCAGTACGCCATGAATCGGGGGAATCCACTGAGTGAAAGCGCAGGAGCACAGGTTCAAAGTCAGCGACCGCCACCAAGTGTACTCCCTGTTGGGTCCCCACGACCGTCACCTTGAGATCATTCAGGAAAACTTCGACGTGAAGGTGGTCACCCGGGGTGATGAGCTGGTCATCTCCGGCCCCCCGGCGGAAGTCGAGTTAGTGTCGCTGCTGGTCCAGAAGCTGTTAGACCAGACGCGCCGGGGCAGCCAGTTGTCCGAGCCGGAGTTGAGATACGCCATCCGGCTGGTGCGGGAAGGTACTGCCGGGGAGCTGGACGAGCTTGGTGATGAGCACGTACTGGTGACGGCCCGGGGCAAACGCATCCAGGCCCGCACCGTGGGACAGAAAGACTACATCCGGGCCATGCAAAATCACAGCCTGGTTTTTGGCATCGGTCCAGCCGGTACCGGTAAGACCTACCTGGCGGTGGCTTTGGCGGTGGCGGCCTTCCGGGCGCGGACGGTGAGCCGCATCATCCTCACTCGGCCGGCGGTGGAGGCCGGCGAGAAGCTGGGTTTTCTGCCCGGCGACATCCAGGAGAAGGTGAACCCGTATCTTAGACCGCTTTACGACGCCCTCTTCGACATCCTGGGGAGCGACACTTTCGACAAGTACATGCAGCGGGGTCTGGTGGAGGTGGCGCCGCTGGCCTACATGCGCGGCCGCACCTTGGACGATGCCTTCATCATCCTGGATGAAGCCCAGAACACCACGCCCGAGCAGATGAAAATGTTCCTTACCCGCATGGGCATTGGGTCGCGGACGGTGGTGACCGGTGACATCACCCAGATCGACCTGCCTAAGGGCAGCTACTCCGGGCTGGAGCAGGTCCGGGTGGTCCTCAAGGACGTAGATGGCATAGCCTTTGTGTACCTCAGTGACCGGGATGTGGTGCGGCATCCCTTGGTCCAGCGTGTAGTGTTGGCATATGAGCGTTTCGGTTTGATGCAGGGCAACGGGGGAAGCCGGGATAACCCATGACCAGTCTTAGGCAAGTCTTCAAGCGTCTGATGTTGCAGTCGGCCCTTGAGCCTGGGCGACCACAGGTGAACCGGCGCGCCCTGGTGGCAGTGGTTGCCCTGCTGTTGCTGGTGGT
>DMHJ01000234.1:6503-17749 GCA_003449495.1 Clostridiales bacterium UBA8153 | reverse complement strand
GTCTGACTAGGTCAGGGCCCGACCGGGCGACTTGACCCTGAGCCTGGCCTCCAGCGCCGCCGGCACCTGCAGATGGTTGAGCAAGGGCACTCTCGGGCGGGCCCAGCACAGGGTGGAAAGCCAAGCTTCCAGGAACCAGCCCAGAGAGAAGGCCGCCAGCACCGTACCCACACCCACCGGGCCGCCCAGGAAGTACCCGGCCGTCAGCGCCGCCAGCTCCATGGCCGCCCGGATCACCGCCAACCGCCCCGGAAAACGCCGGCTAAGGGCCAGCATGAGGCTATCACGGGGGCCTGCCCCCAGACCGGCGCACATGTACAGGCACATGCCCAAGGCCACGACGGCCAGTCCTCCCACCAGCAGCCCGGCCCGGGCGGGCAGGCCGCCGGGAACCGGTAGCAGGCCCGAAATCAGCACCAGATCGAGGCAGGCCCCCACCAGGACCATGTTGAGCCAGGTGCCCACGCCGGGCTTGATCCCTAGGAGGGCCGAGCAACCCATGATGGCCAACCCTACCCCTTGGGTGGCCTGCCCCACGGTGACCGGGAGGCGTTGGGAGAGCCCCACGTGCAGGACATTCCAGGCCGAGACGCCCAGCCGGGCCTGGATGGTCATGGCCATGCCCAGCCCCATGGTGAGAAAGCCAGCCAGCAGCAGGGCGAACCGGAGATCCAATCTGACCTTATTAGCCACTATGGTCGCGCGCACCACCCGCGCCGAGGGAGCTGATGATGCCGGCAGCCTCGGCGGCATAGGCACCGGTCGCGCCCCAATCAAAACTCAGCAACAGATTCGAGCTGGCGCCGGTGGCAATGATGCGCACTGCGGCAGTACCGGAGAAGTCGTCGGCCACGATCATCAGGGCCACCCGGTTGTCGACACGGAGGAAATACTGCTCGTAGACGGCCAGGCCGACCGCGCTACCGGCCGCCTCCAGCAGCTCCTCATGCACCTTTTCGGTACGCCCCAGCCGGCTATCCAGCGCCGCCAGCACCTGGCCGGGACTGGCCGGAGTGGTCAGCGTCTGCACCACACTCATGTCATCTCTCCTTACCCGCCGGGCGGGCCGGCCGGTCGTAGCCATCTCCTTAGTTTCGTTGCACCCGCTCCCGTCTCCTCTCCGGTACCTGGAGGCAAACGCGAAATATCGTCACCCTTGGCGCCGGAGACGAAAGTCGCGCAGGCAGTACCTGGGGCTGCCGTCGGGTTCGCTGCCCTGTTCTACCAGGGAGATCTTCTTGGCTCTGAAAGTGACGTGCAGGCCATCCTGCTCCGCCCGGGCTTTGAGCAGCAGGGCCTCGGGCTCGGGTAGCCCCAGGGTTAGACTGATGTGGGGCACAAAGGGATGGCGGGCCACGAGCGGACTGGCATCTACCTTGAGGCCCTCCAGTCCCGCCGCCAGGCTCGCCCGCAGGCTCGCCAGCTCTACGTTGGCGGTGGGATGCCGACCTGCCAGGTACACCAGGTACAGACCGGGTTTGGTGATATGGCGCTCGCTCCGTACCTCATCAAGGACCACCCGGAATTCCCGCCGTGACTGGACGGATCTTTCCGTCGCCGCTATCAGCCGCACCAGGGGTACTGCCAAGTGAAAGGCGGGGATCAGGGTGATGTGGCCTCCCCACCTGGGCCAGTCGCAACCGGGGGACATGGCGCACCACTGGCGCAGGCGCCGGTCCATGGCCGGAGGGAGAAGCACGTGCACCGAGTATGAGGATGCCAATACCTGCACGGACCTTTCCTTAGAGCTTCCCCCTGATCATCTATCATCCCGGAATGGGCGTCAAGCTCCGGGCCGTTCAGGCTAGCTCCGCGAGGACGCGGAAAAGTCCGGCAGCGCAGGAATGCACCATGGCACGACCCGGCCTACCACCGGGAGGACGTCCGGGTCCATGAACATGATCCATGAGGGCGACGTGTCGGGTGATGATGCCGTAGGCGGTGTTGACCAGGGTAGCACCGCCTCCTGACGAGCTCCCGGGTGAACCCGGCCCGGAAAGGGTGAGCCGCCCTTCAGGCGGCGGCCTCCTTGAGCGTTGGCCGGGGAGGACTCCTCCAAGCCGGGCGCCGGCCGGCCGGTGCCGGTGTTCTTAGCCCTGGGAAGACGCTGTTGTTGGCTCCCGGTCTCACCATCCCCAGCGACGGGGAGGATGACCCGGGTGGCCGTCCCCCCACCCCGGGACTACTGCCGCCCTCTCCTTCCGGACTAGTAATGGCCGAGGAGGCCGCGGTCCCGGGCCTGGCGCTCGCAGCGTTCCATCACCAGCAGGCCGAGGCCGAGATAGCCCGCACCCACCAGCACCGCCGTGAGCAGGCTTCCGGGAGGTAACGCCCAGATCCGGGTGCCATCGACCATGGCCGAAGTAAGTAGCCGGTGACCGAGGTTCAGAGGCAGAAGCCGGCCCCAAGCATCGGACGGGGCGGCGATGAACGCCACCATGATGAACTGGACGATCTGGAAAGCCGCCTGGATGCGCTTGTGGATGAGCGCTAGCCCGGCCAGGGCAAATCCCAGGCCATAGGCAGAGGTGGCGGTGATGAGGAGCAGGGGGACGACGCTGATGATGTCGACCTGCAATGCCACTCCGGTGGTCAGCAGGATAAGGGCGAAGACCAAGCCCAGCAGGGTGAGGTTCACGGCCAGCTGGGAAAGCTGGGCGAAACCGTTCACCCATCTGAAGCCCACCGGGGTAAGGTAGAGTTTCTCCAGGGTACCCACTTGCGCCTCGTTGATGATGCCCCAGGCCAGCTCCTGGTAACCCATCATGGCAAACATCCACACCAGGTAGCCCACGACTAGGCCCTCCATGGTGGTAGCTCCCATGACGAGCCCTCCACCGGTCACCGCCCGGGCTCCCACAAACAGAAGCATGAACACGATGTAGAGGGTAACGACGCCGGAGATGCTGTTCACCAGGTAGCGCTGCATCATGATGAGCTCCCGGGTGAACACGGCCCGGAAGACGGTGAGTCGCTCCTTCATGCTTGGGCCTCCTTGCGCACCAGTTGCAGGAAAGCTTCCTCGAGATCGGGCTCCTTCTGGTTGATGCCGGCGATGAACAGCCCGGATTCCCGCACCAGGTCCACAAAGCGGTACAGGTCCTCGGCCCCGGGGAGGATGACTTCCAGCTCGGTGCGGTCGGCGGTCCGGCTGATGCTGGCACCGGGGAACTGCCTGGCGACGGCCCCTTCGAGGTGAACGTCGTGTCCGTTGGATAGGGTAAAGCGATAGGCACGGGTGCGGAACAGCTGGAGAAGATTCTCCACCTGGTCATCCACGATGATACTGCCCTGCTTGATGATGATGACCCGGCGGCAGAGGTCCTGGATCACGGCCATGTCGTGGCTGGAGACGATGATGGTCCGGCCCTCTTCTTTGACCAGCCCTTTCAGGGTCTCCCGCAACTCGTACGAGGTCTCCACGTCTAGCCCCACCGTCGGTTCATCCAGAAATACCAGGGGGGTGCGGGGCGCCAGCGCGCAGGCCACCGCCACCTTCTGTTTCATGCCCGAGGACAGCTCCTGTACCTGGGACAGCCGCTTCTCTTCAAGACGGAACACCCGCAACAGGTGGTCGGTGTAAGGGCGGCTACGCTGCAAGGGTATACCGTAAAGCCCGGTGAAGAAGTCCAGGTTCTCCCGGGGGGTCATCCTCCAATAGATGTTGCGGCTACCTTCCAGCACCGCGCAGGCTGAGCGCACCAACTGGCGGTACTCACGCCCCAGGTCGTTGCCCATCACCCTCACCGTTCCGGCGCTGGGGAGCATGAGCCCGAGGATGCACTTGATGGTAGTAGTCTTACCGGCTCCATTGGGACCCAGAAGACCCACCACCTCGCGCTGCTGCACGGTAAAGCTGATGTTCCGCACGGCGTGCACCGGCGGCTTCTTCCGGCTGGTGAAGGTCTTGGTGAGGCCGGCGACTTCCAACGCCGGAACGGGCGATGCCACCAGAATCCGCTCCTTCCAAGGCACCGGGGTTTCTCCCCTAGTATACGAGGGCAATCACACAATGTCAAACATACTATTAACGTTGTCAAGGCCACAGAGAAGGTTATTGATCCGGACCGGACTACTTCCGCATCCTCTCCACCCACCACCCCGGGCTACGCTCGAGACATGGACTTAGGGACCACGCCTGATCCGGCCCGGCAGGAACTGCCACTCGGCCCTTGAAGATCCCAAAGGGAGTTGAATGTCGTGCGCGTAATCGTCTATCACCGTCATGCCGGGCAGCTGGCCGCCCGGCTCCGGGAGGCCAGGCCAGACCTAACCGTGGTGGCCTCCACCGATCCCTCCCACCTACAGGAGGAGCTGGCCGGTGCCGAAATCCTCTTCGCCTCCGGCTTTGCCCGCTTGGATTTTAGTTCGGCAGCCCGTCTCCGCTGGGTACAGGTGTTGTCGGCCGGAGTGGACCACCTGGCGGGAACCCTGCCCCCGTCGGTACTGCTCACCCGGGGCTACGGCCTCCATGACGCCGCCGTGTCCGAACACTGCCTGGGGCGTATCCTCGCCCACGCCCTCAACCTGCGGCAGGCCTGGCAACAGCAGGGCGAACGCCGCTGGCAGCGCTATCCGGTGGAGCGTATAAGCGGGAAAGTCCTGGGCCTGGCGGGACTGGGAGTCATCGGTTCGGCCATCGCCAGGCGGGCGCGGGCCTTCGACATGCGTATAACCGGATGGCGCCGCGTCGCCGTCCCGGTCGAAGGCGTGGATCGGGTCTACGGCCGGGAACAGCTTTACGAGTTTCTGTCCACCGCCGACTACTTGGTCATTCTGCTTCCCCTCACCCCGGAAACCCGGGGCAGGTTCGGGGCCAAGGAGTTTGAGGCCATGAAGCCGGGAGCCGTGCTGGTGAGCCTGGGACGCGGTCAGGTGATCCAAGAGCCCGAGCTCATCGCTGCCCTGAAGCGGGGGCGACCGGCCCACGCACTGTTGGATGTCTTTGCCGAAGAACCCCTTCCCGCGGACTCGGAGCTCTGGAGCCTGCCCAACGTGGCCATCACTCCCCACAACGCAGGCGGCTCCAGCCTAGAAGCCGGGCTGGCCCTCTTTTTGGAGAACCTGGAGGCCTGGTCATCCGGCCGGCCGCTCAAGGGCCGGGTGGACCCCGCTCGGGGTTACTAGGTAAAGGGCCGGCTAGGCGGCGGAAGATCCGGACAACCGGAGTAGCACCAGACGTAAGCTCAGCATATCGCGTCCAGTACCGGCCCACGAAAGGAGAGCTCCCCATGTCAAGAGCGGCAGTGGAAGCCCTGGTTTGGGAGACCGAGCGCGCCCGCCAGGAGCTGGTGGCCTACGCCAGATCCCTTCCCCCACACGTCCTGGAATGGCAGGTGGAAGGAAAGCAAGGCTCAGTCAAGGGCATCCTGGCCCACGTGGCGTCTGCCGGCTATTACTTCACCAAGGCCGCCCTCGAGGCCAACCGATTGCCGGTGCCCGCAGCGGCCTACCCGGAGATCGGCAAGTCCCGGGAGCTGGGGGAAATCTTCGCTGCTCTGGACGATGTCCGGGACTTCACGTTCCGGGGGACCCGGGCCCTGGAAGACGGCCACCTGTCGACGCGCCTGGCCACCCGCTGGGGGGAAGAGTATAGCTGCGGGCAGCTTTTAGAGCACGCCTTGGTGCACTTTCTGCGCCACCGGCGGCAGCTGGAGCGCATCGTCCTAGGGGCCATCAGAGCTTGGGAGGTGGGCGAGGCATGAGCCAGGAGCTATGGAAGGACTCGCTCCGCCAGGGCCTGCAAGGATCGCAGGCACATCTTGCTCCTGCCCGGCTACTGGCGGCCGACCCTCGACAACGGGCGGACCAGGCGTTGCCCGGAGTGCCCTATTCCGCCCGTGGTTGCCTCTATCACACCCTGGTGTGGTCCGAACTCCTGGCTGCACTGGTGGCGGGAGAGCGGCCGGCATGGCCGGAGAACCTGGAGAGCAGTTGGCAGGTGCCGGAGGATCTGCGGACCGCGCAGGGTTGGGAGCTGATGGCCGGCCGCCTGCAAGATTCCATAAGGCGGGCGACGGAGCAATTGGAGCACGTGGACTTGGCCGGCCCGGTGGCGGGCTGGCCCCCGGCCACCGTGGGGCGGGTCTACCAAGAGATGATTATGCACAATTCCTACCACCTGGGCCAGCTGGTGGTACTCTTGCGCATGGCCGGAGCCTGGCCCTCTTAGCGGTTCTGCCCACTGTGCCCGGTGGATTCTGCCGATTTCCGCCGCGCCGCCTGTGCATCCTAGAGCCGGGCTCCGGGATAGGCGACCGCCCGGTTTAGCGGTAAAGGTGGAGGATGGCTGCCGGCCGGCGCCGAGCTCGGGCAGCGGCCTCCCGGTCCGGCGCTCCCGGGGACCACCCGGGAAGTGGACCTGCGGCCGCCGTGACGGCACCAGACCGGGGGCCCAAAGTCAAGCCATGCTGCCCAGGCATCAGGGCCAACCCCATGGCGAATGCGGGTGAGAATATGTGGCCGTGGAGTGCGAAAAACCGGAAGGAGTATCTGAGCCTTTACAGCTTCAACCCCAAGACCCGGGCCTATGTCATTGAAATCTCCCTTGATGACTACTCGGAGTTGTTCAACGGCTGGGACGCTTCACCCCTAAAGAGAAAAGAGCTGGAGCCGGAGCTGCTGGACTACTTCGAGGGGGCGGCCCTGGAGATCCCGCTCCGGGAGAAGGTGGAAATTTGTCTCCACTTACCGGGCGGTCTGCGTGACGCGGAGAAAGAGGCCAAGAGCGCCACGGCCATCTTGCAGAACATGCGGGTACAGCTGCTGCTGACCGACAGGAAACTGGGGGAGATCTACCGCAAGGCAGCGACTTACGCCGTGATTTCCTTACTCCTGCTGGCAGTGGCCTACGCCTGGCCCGGGCGTGCTGGCCTGCAGCTGTTCACCAAGCTCATCACCGAAGGGGTATTCATCGGCGGCTGGTGGTTCCTGTACGAAGCATTCTCCATGCTCTTCTTTGTCGGGCATGATGTGCGTCGCGAAAGAAGCGTCTTTCTGCGCTACCTCGACTCCCCCATCTACTTCAGGGAAATCAGCGAGTAGCCGCACGGGAGAGCAGAGCAGCCGGACCGGACCGCCATCGATGGTCCCCGGCATGGGAAACTCCGTTCTACCCGGGCACCCGGCATCGTCGCGCTCTTGCTCGGCCGGGCCACTTACCGCCTTCAAGAGCTTATGACCCAGGACCAAGCTCCCTCCCGCTACTCACACCCCCAGCCATCCCGGCAGTCCCATACGCGTCTCGAGCCAGTAGACGAGCAGGCCCAGGGCTAGGGCGGGGATGGTGGTGATGAGCGAGGTCCACAAAGCCGAAGGGCGGTCCAGAGCCAGCAGGGGAAACCGGGCATCACCGTCCTGAGAAGCGGCATTGGCCAGCAGGGCGGCAAACGGGACCAGGCCGTGGATAAAGAGCGTGACGAAGATGATCTGGGGACCGCACCCGGGGATCAGACCGACCAACCCTCCGATGATCACGCAAGCCAGTCCTGCCGTAAGCAGCAACCTTTCGGTGAACTGCTCTCCGGCAGCCTAGTTTCCGCCTCCGATGACGAGCACCACCAACTCATAGGCCAGTAGCCCGACGAAAACCCAGGTGATGACAAAGGCCGTCTCCCGCGCGTTGCGTATAAGGATCTCCTGCCAAGATGGAGCATTCTGCCCCGCCTCTTCATGGGGGTCGTAGTCGAGATACTGCCTACCCGCCAGCATCAGCCCGATGGATAGGACGGTGCCTGCCGTCCCCAGCACCAAGCCTAGATTGGGAATGAACAAAGCATCCACGTCTACCTGGAAGAGACCGAGTATGCCGAGGACCAAACCCGCGCCCAGCAACAGCCAGTACCAGGGATATCCCCGGTGGGCTATCGCCAAGACCAGGGAGTGCCCACGTGCTTCTTGCCGGGTCTGACGGCGAAGCCCCCGGCCGGCGCCACCGCCCCCAGCATGGCAGTGAAGCCCCTCTTCCGCGGCGGGATGGCGGGACGGACGGTCTGCCCTTCTCCTGGCATAGGCGGCGACCAGCTTGGTTCCCAAGGTGGTCCTATCCACCAGGTAGCCGGTGATGACCGCCAATACCACCGCCATGGCGCTGATCACCACATATTGGTGGGGAATGGTGGCAAGCATGACAAAGGCCGAGTCACCGGTGGTAGCGATCAGGGCCGCAATCACCGCCCCGAACCTTATGGAGCCGCGCACGAACAGCGGCTTGAGGAAGATGGCCACACCACACCCGGGGGTGGCACCCAGCAGGGCTCCTAGCACGGGCTGCCACTTTTTGGACTTGGCGATGCTCTCCACCAAGGCTCCCGCCATGCGGTAGTTGATATAGCCGAAAAGGAGAAGGACCGCGCCTACGAACACACCGATATCGATGAAGGCGCTTACCGCGCTGGCCAGCACTAGTCCCAGAACTTCCTGCATCACTGCCCATCCCTCCCGCTCCACCCCAACCATCCGGCACCGGGGAAGGCGGCCGCTACCCGCGGGGGTCGCCAGGCCCGGCCGCCGGGGCTCCCTGGTGACGGCACTGCTACCGCCATTTAGGGTAGTGTGGGCACCCGCATTGTGTGCCGGTAAGGGCCGGTCTCAGGCGGGATGACGGAGGTACAGCGAAGAATCCACCAAGAGGGAGAGGGAGCCGGCATGCGGTTACTCCAAGGCCTGGTCGCACTGGTCAAGCAGGCGTACGGTAAGGACTCCACCGGCTTGACGCACCGGTGATGACTGCCCGGGGGGACCACCCCTCGCCAGGTTCACGGATACGCACGCCCGTAGTAGGGGAGGCTGCGGATTTCGGTATGTTGAGGCACCGGTCAAGCGCCGCTGGCCCCGGGATACGGGCCCGGAGCCAGATGCGGGCAGGGCCGCAGACCAGATTCTTCGGGCCTGAGAAGCTGAGCGTGGCACCGTCATTACCGGGTGGATCCGGCGAGGTGGCCAGGTCTCAGGTGGACGCCCCCCCGGCCCGGCGTGCCGGGCTTCAGCCGGCCATGTCCAACCTCTCCGGGAGACTCCAGCCCCGGACATGATCGTCGCGTCCCGGGGATGGTTTGCCGGGGCCAAGAGCATGGTCGCCGGGCCGCTAGCGCGCCGGTTGCACCGTGGTCCCATCTGGAGTGTCGGAGACCACAAACCCCAGTTCTTCGATGCGCCTGCGCAGGGCGTCGGCCAACGGCCAGTTGCGGGCCTTTCTGGCCCGGGCCCGTTCCGCCACCAGCTCCTTGACTTCGAGAGGCACTTCACCGGTGGAACCCACGCGGCGGGCCGGGGCCCGGTCCAAGTCCAGCCCCAATACTGCCTCGAACTCGGAGAGAAGGAGGGCGGCGGATCCTGACGGTACCTCTTTGCGTACCACTTCCCATAGCACGGCCATGGCCTGGGGAGTCCCGAGGTCGTCGTTGACCGCTGCCTGGAAGCGCTGCCGCAGCTCCGCTTCCAGGGACTCGACCCGGGGACCGTTGTCCCCGGCCAGCTGGGCTACCCTCCCCCAGAGGCGTTCCAGGGCCGTCTGGGCACCGGCCAGGGTCTCCCAAGTGAAGTTAAGCTTGGAGCGGTAGTGGGCGTTCAGGCAGAAATACCGGTAGGAGAGGGGATGGTACCCCCGCTCCGTCAGCTGGGTCAGGGTGTAGAAGTTGTCCAGGCTCTTGGCCATGCGCCCGCCGTCTACCAGGAGAAACTCATTGTGCATCCAGAGCTGGACCACGCGGTGCCCGGCGAACGCGTCGGACTGGGCCACTTCATTCTCGTGATGTACGGGCACGTGGTCGATGCCCCCGGTATGGATGTCGATACGATCGCCCAGGTACTTCATGCCCATGGCCGAGCACTCCACGTGCCAACCCGGATACCCTTTTCCCCACGGGCTGTCCCACTGCATCAGGTGCGACGGATCGGCTCTGCGCCACAAGGCGAAGTCGGCCGGGTGACGTTTCTCCCGGTTCACCTCCACCCGGGCGCCGGCCTGCTGGCCCTGAAGGTCCAACCGGGCCAGGCTCCCATAGCTGGGGAAGGTGCTGATGTCGAAATAGATGCCGTCGCCGATTTCGTAGGCGTGCCCGAGTTCCAGCAAGCGCCGGGTAACGGCGATCATCTCCGGCACGTGATCGGTGGCCCGGCACACTACGTGGGGCGTCTTGATGTTGAGCAGGGCCAGATCGGCAAAGAAGGCTCCGGTGTACATGGCCGCCAGTTCCTCTGGAGACTTGCGTTCCCGGCGTGCCCCCGCCACCATCTTGTCCTCACCGTCGTCGCTGTCTGAAGTCATGTGGCCCACGTCGGTTATGTTCATCACGTGTCTAACCTGGTAGCCGTTGTACTCCAGGACCCGGCGCAGGATGTCGGCGAACACGTAAGCGCGCAGGTTTCCGATGTGCGCGTAGTCATATACGGTAGGCCCGCAAGTGTACACGCCCACCGTTCCCGGCACCACGGGAGAGAAAGGCTTGAGCTGACGGCTCAACGTGTCGAACAGCCTGAGTGGCTCCAAACATCGTCACCTCCATCACGGGCATGGCCGGCCGGATCACCGGGTTCTGGAATGTAGCAGTATTATACCAAAAATCTACAAGCCCCGGCAGGGTACGCCCGTGAGCCCACCGGAACCTGGCAGGTCGGTGCCGATCGGGTAAAGGACCATTCCCGGGTTACCTGCCCACGTCAGGGACTCTTCACTGAGGAATGGCCGCGCCCCTTGCAGCACTACCGCTCCAGGAGTTGGGTCAGGGTCACCGGTTGATAGCCTTCGGCCCGGAGGAAGGCAATGATATCCGGCAGGGCCGCGGGGGTGGGCCAGAAGCCTCCGGTAGTTCCGGCCGCGCAGTGCAGGAGGATGATAGCCCGGGGGCTACGCCTGCAGCTACCCGTTGGTAGACGATGTCGGGTGGATGGCCCTCCCAGTCCCGGCTGTCCACCGACCAAAAGACGGTGCGCAGGCCCGCCCGGTGGGCCATGGCCAAGACCGTCTCGGTGAAGCCCCCAGAGGGCGGGCGGAACCAGCGCACCCGTTTTCGAGCGACCCTTTTCAAGACCCGGGTAGTCTGTACAAGCTCGGCCCGGATCTGCCCTGCTTCCATCTGGTCCAACCGCGGATGGGTGAAGGTGTGGTGGCCGAGCTCGTGGCCGCCCGCGGCGATGCTGCGGACCAATTGCGGGTACAACTCCGCCCGGTTGCCCACCAGGAAAAAGGTGGCCACCACTCCCTCGCGCTCGAGAATGGCGAGAATGTGGGGAGTGGTCACCGGATC
>DMHJ01000234.1:0-6110 GCA_003449495.1 Clostridiales bacterium UBA8153 | reverse complement strand
CCCCCGGGCTGACGGTACGTGTATGCGGTTGCCTCGCTCGCTACCGCCGTCCCGGGGCGGGAGAAAGGGAAACAGCCGGGGCAGATCCGGTAGCACCCCGTATGGACGCAGGCAGGGCACTTCGTTACCGGGGCGGCGGCGGCCAGGGTACCCGTGGCCAAGACCAGGCAGAAAAACCCGCCGGGCGAACTTGCCCTTGCCCTGCTCCCCCTGTTCTTAACACGACTCCCCGGGGTATCCAGTCGCGATCCCTCCCGTGCATAGCATACCCCAACCGCCGTACCGGCCGTCGCCTAGGTCCTGCCATAATCTCATCGCCGGGTGGAGTGGAGCCGGCCGGGACATTCTAGGCTAAGGAGGAATGGCTGATTGGGCGGCACGGTAGACCAGAGTAAACCGGGCGACACCTGGGCGAAGCTGGCCCGGGCCTATCGCCGCATCGGCATCCGGTTGGCCGGGCCCATGTTGCGGAATCACCGGCACCTGGTCATAGTGGCTTTAGGTCTGGTATTGTTGGGGCTGGCCGGGCGGATGCTCCCGGGGCCTCCTGAACCCCGGCCCCTGCCCGCCCCGCCGGCCCCGGTGGAACTGCACGAGGAGCTCCGGCGGCGATACACCGGCGAGCCTAGGATTACCATCTACTATCACCGCAACGGTTCCCGGGGATCGTTGCCCTTGGAGCGGTATGTCGAACGCGTAGTTGCCGCCGAGACGGTACCCGGGTGGGAGCACGCCACCTTGGCCGCCCAGGCCATCGTGGCCCGGACTTTCACGTTGCGAAGCATGGCAAGCCCGTCCAGCACCCCGCGCCAAAGGCACGGGACCGATGCCTGCACTTCCAAGGATCACTTCCTGGCCTACTGCGCCCGCCGGGTAGACGCGGCCATCCGCCGGGCCGTAGCCGAGACCCGCGGCATGGTCTTGACCTTCCAGGGCGGTCTGGCCTTGACCCATTTCAGGGCAAGTTCCGGAGGTATGACCGCCGCCCTGGAGGAGGGCTTCCCCGCTGCGGAGTTCGCTGCCCCGTACCTGGTACCCAGACCCAGCCCGGATCAAGAGCTGGCTCCCCGGTACGCCGCCACGTGGACGGCCCAGGTCTTGCGATCTACTCTCGAGCGCTCGGTGGGGGCAAGGCCCGGCGATGCCCGCACCGTGGTCATTGAAAGCCGGGGGAGGTCCGGACGGGCGGAACTGGTACGGGTCGGCCAGACGACCATCCACGCCGCCGAGCTGCGCCGCCGGCTCGGGCCGGACGTGCTCCGCTCTACCCTGATCACCGGCATCAGCGTGGGGAGTGCCCGGGTGACTTTCCGGGGCCGGGGTTGGGGTCACGGGGTCGGGTTGGACCAGTGGGGTGCCGAGGCCATGGCCAGGCAAGGCCGGTCTTTCGCCGGGATCTTGGCCCATTGCTTCCCCGGCACCAGTGTGGCGCGGTGGTGGGAGTGAGAGGGGGACGGGGATGGTCCCCGCCCCGGGGATACGCTAGTTGGTGAACCGGTGATTGCCGATATCCATGATCACCGGCCGGCTCCACATGAAACGGTTGCTGGTCTTGCGGGGAGCGAAGAAGAACAGCGCCCCACCCGTAGGGTCTACCCCGGCCAGAGCCGCCCGGGCGGCCCGGCGGCCGATCTCCCCTACCTGCACCCGCCAGAAGCGACCGTTGGCGATGGGCTCAAACTGTCCCCGCTGGAACAGCACCGACCAGATGGTATCGGGAAAGCGCGGGCTTTCCACCCGGTTCAGGATCACGGCACCTACCGCCACCATGCCGAGATACGGCTCCCCTTCGGCTTCGGCCACGATCATGCGGGCCAGCAGCTCCACGCTTCGCGGATCGAACTCGCCGGCATCAGCGCTCGCCTCCGGGATGACCAACATCTGGTCAACGAGGATGAGGTGGCCGGACAGGTGATTAGCGGCCTGGATGCGAGATACTGTGGTCCCGTACATGCGGCTCAGACGCCACAGCGTGTCACCGCGCTCTACCCGGTGTAGTAGGGCGGCGTAGGCCGTGTTTCCCGCTGCTAAAACGCCAATGGCGATGGTCAGGGCCAGCCCGGTAGAGACAACCGTTCGCATGAGCCCGGCACGGTTTTTTCGCCAGAAATCCTCCAGTAACATGGTAGACCTCCTTTTCCCTCTCCTGCTGCCGCCCGGGCCTCACGGGCCCGGGCCCGGGAGACGGCCTTGGACAGGCTACATGGAAACAAACAAAATCAGGTCTGAACCGGGCAAATATCTGGAAATGGCTGCAGATGCGGAGCCTTAGCCGCCGGTGAGGTCCGGACGGTAGAGGACCCGGTCATCCCCCACGCGCCTGGTGAGGCGGATAGCGTCGAAGTAGGCCAGCAGGGGCATGGAGTATTTCCGGCTGGTCCCCAGCAGGTCCCTGAATTCACCGGGCGTAAGCAGGGGCTTGACCTGGAAATGGGCCAACAGCTGCTGCCGGGCGCGCTCTACGGCCTCACCGTGGTAGATAAGGTCGCCGACCTTGACCAGGTCGTCCCGGCTTACCAGAAGTTCCACCAGGTCCAGCTGGTCTTCGCCCAGTCCCAACCCGGCCAGAGCTTCGTTGATGGTAGGCGGTGAGAAGCCCGCCGCCCCGTATAGCTGCAACAGCCGCTCTCTGGTGGCCCGGGCGTGGGCATCCAGCTCGAGCAGCCGGCCAGGCAACTCCAGACCGTCATCATGGACGATTACCCGGCCGTCCGCTTGCAGCAGCCGCAGGAGGGCGTTGAACGTACGGCCGTCCCAGTCCGGGCAGCAGCGCTGGCGCGTCTCTTCCCGTGGGCAGAGCCGTTTGTACGGCCGCTTCCGGAAATATTCGTGCAGGTACCCGGTGAGGTTGAGCGCCACCCGGTGGTAAACGCTCTGCGCCAGGTAGGCCCGGGGGTCGTCCAACACCACTACCTGGGATGCCTCCGCCAACGTCCCTAAATCGCGTTCCACTACCGGCAGGCGTCTGCCACACCGCATCGCCAGCTGCGTTAAGGTGAGCGGCGACTTGCTTCCCTCCAGCTCCAGGAACAAGCGTTCACCCGGTGTGGCCCGGGCCAGGGCTTCCAGGCGGGATAGGCCGGAGGGGTCCAGTCGCCGGTACCGAAGGGTCGTATCCAGCACCGTCCCGCCACCGATAGTAATCACCGGTGAAGACAGTCTGACGATGTAGCGGTCGCCCGGGAAAGCCGCCATCGGGCGGTCGGCGCGGAACCGCAGATGCCCGCCGGCACCCGGTGCCAGTTCATCGGCATCCAACAGGATGGCGCGACCCATGACTTCGGCGGTGCCTACGTGCACACGCACCCGGGCCCCGTTGGCCAGCGGGCGGCTTCCTTTCAAGAGCTGGAAGCTGGCGGTGAAGGTGCGCACCGGCTGCAGAAAGCCCGGCCAGGTGAGCACGTAACCCCTTTCCACCTGCCCCCACCCAACCCCGGCCAGGTTGGCCGCCACCCGCTGCCCGGGACCTGCCCGGTCCACAGCCGAACCATGCACCTCCAGTCCCCGCACACGCACGGGTATGGCCGGGGGGACGAGCTCGAGTTTCTCCCCCACCACCAGCTCGCCGCAGTGCAGGGTCCCGGTGACAACCGTGCCAAAACCGGCCACGGCGAAGGCCCGGTCCACGGGCAGGCGGGGCAACGCCTCGCGGTCCCTTTCCGGTACATCGCGGAGGATTTGGCTTAGACTGGACCGGAGAAGATCCAGACCCTGCCCGGTGACGGCGGATACTTCCACCACCGGAGCATGCTCCAGGAAGCTACCCTGAACAAGTTGCCGGATTTCCTCTTCTACGAGTTCCAGCCATTCTGCCTCTGCCAAATCCACTTTCGTAATGACTACCATGCCGCGGGCAACCTGCAGCAGTTGGAGCACGTCCAGATGCTCGCGGGTCTGGGGCATGACCCCCTCGTCGGCGGCAACCACCAGCAACACCGCATCCATGCCGGTGGCGCCGGCCAGCATGTTCTTGAGAAACCGCTCATGACCGGGCACATCCACGATGGAGACGCGTTCACCGCCGGGCAGCGTCAGGCTGGCAAAGCCTAAATCAATGGAGATACCGCGTGCCTTCTCCTCGGGCAGCCTGTCCGTGTCTACCCCGGTAAGCGCCTTCACTAAGGCCGTCTTGCCGTGATCGATGTGGCCGGCGGTACCCAGGACCAGGTGCCGCAAACTCAAGTCTCCTCCCGCCCGCCTAAAGCTGCGGCCAGCGCATGTTCCACGTGGGAGAACTCCGCATCGGCCATGGTGCGCACGTCAAGAAGCAGGGCTCCTCCCTCCACCCGGCCGATGACGGGAAACGGGGCCCGGCGCATGCGGGACTCCAGCACCTGTACGGGGATGGGCGACTCCACTCTTACCACAGAACCCAAAAGCTCCGTTCCCGGCAACGAGCCGCCCCCGACTGGGGCCCGGGCCTCGGCCACCGTGATGGTGCAGCCGTGCCCGGGGATGCGGGCAAGCCGGCGGGCCAGGCGCCGGGCACGCGCCAGCAACTGGGCCGGAGGGACGGATAAGGCGGCCAAAGTGGGAATGGCGGTCCGGGCCTCCACCGGGTCGTAGTAGAGCCTGAGCGTAGCCTCTAGGGCTGCCACGGTTAGTTTGTCCACCCGCAGGGCCCGGGCCAAGGGATTCGTGCCGGCAGGCTCCACCCAGTGCCGCAGTCCGCAGATGATGCCCGCCTGGGGCCCTCCCAGCAGCTTATCGCCGCTGAAAGTGACTACCCCGGCACCTGCCTCCAAGGCGGCAGAGACCGAGCGCTCGGCCGGGAGGCCCCAATGAGACAGATCGACCATGACCCCGCTTCCCAAGTCCTCCACCAAGGGCAACCCGTGGCGGGCGGCCAGGGCCGCCAGTTCCCGGCCGTCCGGCTCGTGGTGATATCCGGAAATCACGAAGTTACTGGGATGGACCCTGAGGAACAGGGCGGTCTGGGACGTAACGGCTGCCTCATAGTCGGAAAGGTACGTGCGGTTGGTCGTGCCCACTTCCACCAGCCGGCAGCCACTGCTCTCCATGACCGCCGGCAGGCGGAAGCCTCCCCCGATCTCCACCAGCTGGCCCCGGGAGACGATCACCTCACGGCCCTTGGCCAGGGTGTTCAACACTAAGAGCACGGCGGCGGCGTTGTTGTTGACCACCAGGACGTCCTCGGCGCCGGCAAGTGTAGCCAGCAATGCACGTACGCGGCGGTGACGCGCACTACGTTCGCCCGTCTCCAAGTCGTATTCCAGATCCGTATAGTCCCGGGCGGCGGCGGAGACGGCGCGGCACGCCGCCTCGGATAGGCGCGCCCGTCCCAGATTGGTGTGAAGGATGACTCCCGTGGCGTTGACTACCGACCGCATACCGGCCGGGTTGCCCCGCAGAAGCTCCAGGGCCGACCGGGCTACGCTCCCGGCATCAAGACTCGACACAGGCTCTCCCGACCGGATGCACCGGCGGAGGTCGTCGAGCACCCGGCGAATGGCCTCCACCAGCTCCTTTCGCGCGTAGGTATGAGGACCGGCCGCCGCTAGTACCCGGTCTACTGAAGGCAACTGCCGTAGCAGGTCAGATCGCAACTCCTCATCCTCCGCATCCTGTGATGAGTCACCAGGTAGCGGAAACGACGGAGACTCACGCTTCCACGTGTATCCGCCATTCCCGACTGTTAGCCTTTCGCCTTGGGGGCTGGGTATTCCTCTGCCGGGTCAGTGACGCGTGGATCAAGCAGAGTGGACAAAAGCAGGTTAGGGCTATCAGTCAGAGCATGGCTGTCGATATTCAGAGCTCGCTCACTTTGGAGGGCAAGAGCAGACAAGGGTCATGGTGCAGCGTAAGGATTATGACTCGTTGTGTCCCGTCCCATTGGCGTATCGCGTCCGGTGTAAGGGTGTTTAGAGGGTTTCGCAACTTGCAGCGGGCAAGCGACCTCTTCTCGTCATCCCTGGGGTAGTCATCCTCCGTTAAGGCCAGCACTCACGCGCATGACCAGGCGCTGGTCGATGCGTTCCTTTGGTTCCAGGCTGGCGGCGAGCGGGGAACCGGTACCGACGCGGTGGAACGGGCCGGGCAGTTCGCGAGCATACGGGAAGCTCTCCCCGACCGCCTTGGGGGCAAAGACC
>DMHJ01000194.1:482-5992 GCA_003449495.1 Clostridiales bacterium UBA8153 | reverse complement strand
GGAAGAAACGGCACCCTCAGCCGGAAATGTTACCGGAGCAGCGAACGGTTCAGCCGCCAGCTGCTCTGCGGGCAGTACTTCCGCACCAGTGTATGGCAGTGCATCCAGTCGTCGCCGGCGCTCCGGTGGGTTGATGGACCGGCGGGTTGGAGCAGGCGATGGCGGGCGGCCGGGGGAAGCCGAGGAGCGGCTAACCGGCGTGCAAACGGCGTATCGGCCTGGTGGTAGCGCTTACCGACCTGTGCGCCACTGCCCTCCCCGGCCCTGACTGGGTGCACGGGCGGAGGGGGTTAGCGCAAAGGTCCGGGCAGGCGTAGACTGGGTTTCGCCCCTCCCCTGGCGCGGGGGTATCCAGGCGGCCATCGCCAACGCCGGCGCGGCCCAGCCGGCGATTCCTCCGCCCGACGCACTAGCCTTGTGCTTGCGGGGTCGGCTGCGGTGGCACCGTAGCCCGGGCGCCCGGGCCGGGTGGAGCAACCGGCCATTGAGGAAGTCCCGGCCGGGGTCGGCATGCAGCCCCCAAGGGCCGGCCGGGCCGGTGGTGCACGATACCGGTGGAGTACGCGGAACACGCCGGCCGCGCACCGCCCGGTGCCGGCGCTACCCGCTGACGGCATCGACCCGGTTGTAGGGTAAAAGCAAGGTGGCCCGGGGAAGAACCAGCGTTGGGTGGCGCCAGGTCCACTGCAGGCGCCCCGGGGAGCTTCCGCAAGCCAGAGGGCGTGGGCCGCATAGGCCGGGCAGGGTGGCCACTGGCGGGCCATCCCCCGGCGCGCTCCGCCGGGACCAGCCGGAACGGCTCAGCTGTACCGGTGTCTGACTCGCCAGGGGGAAAAGCCGGCTTTTCCCGGGTTCGGCCGGGGTCTGCGTCCTACCTGGCAAGACCGGCTGAAGTCGTAGCGCGCCCGGGCAATCCAAAGCCTCGCCCATGCGCCACCCGGTCGGTAGAGCTGCCGGGTACTTGACGGAGCGCTGGCGTGGTGGGGGGCCCGGGCTTCCGCTAGCAACCTCTAGCGGACCCGGAGGGCATGGTTGCGCTGCTAGCCCAAGCAACTGACCACCTCGTTGCCGGTTGCTGTCTTGTCCGCACCGTTGCCGGCTTGACCATGGCGAGGGTGCCTGGCGCTCAGCTACTGCGGGCGGCTCTTCACCGGTAGCCGCCCAGAGACCCCGGTCGGGTAACCGGCGGTGGTGAGTGAGTCACCGCTTCCCGAGCAACCTTCCAGTTGGGTGCTTGCGGTCAGTTTACTCCCCAAGGGAAACTGTGGTATACTAACTGGCGGCGGCCGGCGCCAAATTCGCACGCGGTCAGACCGGGACCGGGTTGCCCCGGTGGTTCAGGTCCCGGGAGGAAGGCCGCGGAGGTAAAAACCATACGGAGGTGCTCAATTGTCAGTCATCAGCATGAAGCAACTGCTTGAGGCCGGAGTGCACTTCGGCCACCAGACCCGTCGCTGGAACCCCAAGATGAAACCGTATATCTTCACTGAGCGCAACGGCATCTATATCATCGACCTCCAGCGCACGGTGCGCATGGTCGAGGACGCCTACGCCTTCGTCCGGGAGGTGGCGTTCAACGGGGGCCGGCTCCTATTTGTGGGCACCAAGAAGCAAGCCCAGGAGGCCGTGGCCGAGGAGGCCACCCGGTGCGAACAGTTTTTCGTGAACCAGCGCTGGCTCGGGGGCATGCTCACCAACTTCGATACCATCCGGCGGAGGATCGACCGTCTCATCCAGCTGGAAGAGATGGAACAGAGCGGCTATTTCCAGCGCTTACCCAAAAAGGAAGTGGGGCAGTTGCTCCACGAAAGGGACAGATTAGAGAAGTATCTCGGCGGGATCAAGGGCATGAAGCAGCTGCCCAAGGCCATCTACGTAGTGGACCCGCGTAAAGAGCGGATCGCGGTGGCCGAAGCCCGGCGACTCGGCATTCCCATCGTAGCCATCGTGGATACCAACTGCGACCCGGACGAGGTGGACTACACTATTCCCGGCAACGATGATGCCATCCGGGCGGTACGGCTGCTCACGAGCAAGATGGCCGACGCCGTGCTGGAAGGCCGCCAGGGCGTCCAGGTAGTGCAATGAGGAGGTGCGGTGCTCCGGCACCGCCTCCGGCTACACGCAGCAGGCAAGGAGGTCGCGGCAGTGGTGGTCACGGCAGCAAGCGTCAAGGAACTGCGCGAGCGTACGGGAGCCGGTATGATGGACTGCAAGGCGGCACTGACCCAGGCAGGCGGGGACCTGGATAAGGCCGTGGACATCCTGCGCAAGCAGGGGATCGCCGTGGCCGGCAAGAAGGCGGGCCGGGCGGCTCGGGAGGGCATCATCACGGCTTACGTCCACCTGGGGGGACGGATCGGGGTGTTGCTAGAGCTCAACTGTGAGACGGATTTTGTGTCCCGCACCCCCGAGTTCCAGAAGCTGGCCCATGAGCTGGCCATGCAGGTGGCCGCCAGCCGGCCCTTGTACACCACGCGAGAGGAAGTCCCGGTCGGGGAAGTGGAGAAAGAGCGGGCCATTCAGCGCGAGCGGGTGGTGGCCGAAGGCAAGCCGGAGCGGGTGGCCGATAAGATCGTAGAGGGACGGATGGACAAGTTCTACCGGGAGATCTGCCTGATGGAGCAACCCTTCATCCGGGACCCCGACTGCCGGGTCAGCGAGGTGGTGGCGGGCGTAGTGGCAAGGATCGGCGAGAACATCGCCGTAGGCCGGTTTTCCCGCTTTGAGATCGGGGGTAGACAGTAGCGGCCTCCGGTGGAGGGAAGCGCATGCAGCCGAGCTATCGACGCGTAGTCCTAAAACTCAGCGGGGAGGCCTTGGCGGGGGCCCGGGGCTCCGGCTTGGACTTGGACACGGTGGATGCCATCGCCAAGGAGATCGGCGACCTCGCCCAGCTGGGCGTACAGGTTTCGGTGGTGGTGGGGGGAGGCAACATCTGGCGGGGAGCCGAGGGCAGCCGGCGCGGCATGGAGCGGGCGACTTCCGACAACATGGGCATGCTGGCCACGGTCATCAACTCGCTGGCGCTGCAAGATGCCCTCGAGCGCCGGGGCTTGCACACCCGGCTCCAGACGGCCATCGAAATGCGCGAAGTGGCCGAGCCCTATATCCGGCGGCGGGCCATCCGGCACCTGGAGAAGGGGAGGGTGGTGATCCTGGCGGCCGGCACCGGCAACCCTTACTTCTCCACCGACACCACCGCCGCGCTGCGGGCGGCGGAGATGGAGGCCGAAGTGATCCTGATGGCGAAAAAGGGTACCGACGGCATCTACAGCGCCGACCCCAACGTCGTGGTGGGAGCCACCAGGTTCGACCGCCTGGAGTACCTGGAGATTTTGCAGTGGCAGCTTAAGATCATGGATGCCACCGCCATCTCGCTGTGCATGGAGAACGGCATACCCCTGATTGTGTTTGACATCGGCGTGGCCGGCAACATCGGCCGGGCGGTGATGGGGGAACCCATCGGGACCTTCGTGGGCAAGCGGCCGGCCGTCTTGTAGCCGCCGGGGGTAAGCGGTACCGGGGGGCCGGCCCTGCTTTAGCCGGTGGAGCGAGCAAGATCCACCCGTTTGGCAGCACTGCCGGCCCGGCGTTACGCCACCGCTAAGCGCGGTATCGGGTCGAGACTCCCCACCCGGCCAGCCGGGGGAAACTACAGGCGGAAAGGAGCGAAGGCCTGGTCAAGGAGAGCCCGGGCTTAACTTTGGGGGGCCGGGCATACCAGGCACGAATATGGTCAAGGACATCATGGTCGAGGCAGAAAGCCGCATGGAAAAGGTCATCGAGGGTTTTCGCCGGGAGTTAGCCGGGTTGCGCGCAGGCCGGGCCACCCCGGCGCTGCTTGACAAAATCCGCGTGGAGTACCACGGGGTGCCCACTCCCATCAACCAGCTGGCCAGCATCGGCGTGCCCGAGCCGCGGCAGCTGGTGGTGCAGCCGTGGGATAAGGGAGCCATCCCCTCCATAGAGAAAGCCATTCTCAAGTCAGAGCTGGGCATCACCCCCCTCACCGAAGGCAGCCTCATTCGCCTGACCGTACCTCAACTGACCCACGAGCGACGGCAAGACCTGGTAAAGGTCGTCCGCAAGAAGGCCGAGGAGGAGAAGGTGGCCATCAGGAACATCCGGCGGGACGCCATGGTAGCATTGAAGGATATGCAGAAAGCCGGCAAGATTTCTGAAGACGACGGACGCCGGGCCACCGATGACGCGCAGAAGCTTACCGATAGGTTCATCAAGCAGGTGGATACCGCCACGGCCGCCAAAGAAAAAGAAATCATGGAAGTGTGAAGCGTGAAGCGCCCGGATGTACTGTTGCATACGCCGGCGGAGGCCCGGCGCGTTTTGGCCGGGGCGCGAGTGCAGGAGGTAGCGTGGAGCTACACCGGACCGCCGGGGCAGGAGGCGCCGGGCAGCGATGCCCGGGTGGTCAGGCAGCGATGGCGGGAGGGCGTGCTCCAGCTTACCCTCGCCTGCCGCGAGCTCGCCCTGGCTGAGCCGCCCCAGGTCCGGGAGGCGGGTTCGTGAACGAGCAGCCGGCCCAGCCTTGCATGCTTGAGGGCAGGCTGCCCCGGCACATCGCCATCATCATGGACGGGAACGGCCGCTGGGCCCAAGCGCGCGGGCTTCCCCGTCATGCCGGCCACCGGGCCGGCGTCGAGGCGTTGCGCCGGGTGGTGAGGGCCGGCAACGATCTGGACATCCCGGTGCTCACGGTGTACGCTTTCTCCACGGAGAACTGGAAGCGTCCCGCCACCGAAGTCAAGGGTCTCATGGACCTACTCGTAGAATATCTGGAGGAAGACCACGACGAACTCCTGGCCGCCAATGTGACGGTTAACGTCATCGGCCACTGGCAGGAGTTGCCGGTTCTGACCCGCCGGGCCGTGGAGCGGGTGGTTAGGGAAACCCGCGGGCGCGCGCGGACCATCAACGTGGCGCTGAACTATGGGGGAAGGCGCGAGATCGTGGATGCTTGCCGCCGGTTGGTCCAGGCGGCGTTAGCAGGTGCCGTCCGCCCCGAAGCCATCGACGAAGCCCGCTTCGCCCAGGAGCTGGGCACGGCGGGACAGCCCGACCCGGACCTACTCATCCGGACCGCCGGGGAGCTACGCCTCTCCAACTTCCTCTTGTGGCAGCTGGCCTATACCGAGCTATACGTGACACCCGTGCACTGGCCCGACTTTACCGCCGACGACCTGCACACGGCGATCCTCGCCTACCAAAGCCGCCAGAGAAGATTCGGGGGCATTGGCGAAGGTGGCGGTGAAGGCGGGTGCTGAAGCAACGGGTACTCGGAGCTCTCCTCTTCGGACCGCTGGCACTGCTGGCGGCTTGGACCGGAGGTTGGCCGCTACTCTTTGCCGTCGGGCTGCTGGTGTGGTACGGCTACCGGGAGCTGTCGGCGCTGGTGGGACGCCGGGATATCCGGATCATCCCCGGGGTGGCCGTAGCCGGCCTGGCCGCGCTGGTGCTCGCGGCCCAGCGGGCGCCCGGGGAGATGTGGG
>DMHJ01000194.1:0-136 GCA_003449495.1 Clostridiales bacterium UBA8153 | reverse complement strand
GGCGGCGGCGGTGGCGGCTTTGGTGGCGCCGATGCTGGCGCTGGTGACCCACCCGGGGACGTACACCATGCAGGATGTGGCCTTTACGTCCTTGGCCTGCGCGTACCTGGGCGGACTCAGCGGCTTCCTGCTCAGG
>DMHJ01000197.1 GCA_003449495.1 Clostridiales bacterium UBA8153 | reverse complement strand
CCCGGTGCTCGCCTCCGTACCGGCCGGCCCCGGCACCTGCCGGCATGCAGCGGGGGCGGCAGGAGGGCCTCCGATGCCGGGTCATGGTAGGCCGTACCCCAGAGACTCCCGCGCCCCCGTCATCCGTCCCCACTCTCGCCGCGCCGACAGGTACCTGATCAGGTGGTTATCCGCCCTCCGGCCGGCTCCGCAATCCCGCTTCTCAGCCGCCACAGCCACAGTTCGTGCCGGGGGACGGGCGTTCCTGCACACCGCCCACTCTGGGAGGTGCGGTGAGGAGGCGGTGGGTCGAAGTGACAACACGAGCAACCGCCAGCCGCCGCGCGGCCGGTCCGGGTGTTCCCGGGCCTTCCCCTGCACCGGGCTCAGCTGCGTGGCTGGCAGGCCTCGATGACATTGCCATCCGGATCGTACAAAAGGAACCAGAGCACGCCCTCGCCCCTTTCCACTGCAGTCGTCCTCACTCCCCGCTGGGTGAGGAGCCGGTGGGCGGCATGAATGTCCTCTACGCTGAAAGTGGGATAGGTGGCCAGAGGCCCGCCGGTGACCGGAGCTTCTCCCGGCTTGAGTTCCCAAAGGGTAAGGCTGAGGTGCCGCCCGGCATCCAGTACCGCCAGGCGGTCGGGTACCTCCAACGCGTATAGCTGGGAGAGGCCGAGCTTTTCCCGGTACCACTCGCGCGCCCGGTCCAGATCCCTGACCCGGATGATCACCGTCTCCAGATGCTTAAAGATGCCGGCGTTGTCCATAGACCGATCCTCCTTGCAGGTGGCGGTGAACTGGTTCCACTCCCCAGTATAGCAGCCAACCGGATGGTGAAGTAGCTGTCCTGGCGGCTTCCGTCATCAGCCGGTGGCCGCTCACCAGGGGGCGGACGGGTGGCGGGAACGACCCGGCCGGTGAAACGCGGGTGGGCCTGGAGCCGGGCTCCGCGGCCTTCCCGGTACGGGCGTGGGGAAGGACCCGGTCTTCCCCTGTGGAATCTATGACCGGGCAGGGCGGTGGCGGATGCCGCCGCGGTCTTCTGCCGGCCGAAGGCATAGTCGAGGGGAGTGAAAGCCCGGCCGTCCGGCTCATGCCGGTTTTCCCACGGTCATCGCGCCGGGCGCTTGGTTTTGGCGCTACTGGCAATCACCTTTTGTTACGCCCTGGGCTCGGTGGTATTCGGCTTGGTCATCGGCCGGGTGCGGTACCGGGAAGATCTGCGGCAGCGGGACAACCCCGGGGGTTCCGGCAGCTGGCGCCAGTACGGGCCGGCCGTGGGCATTACCGTGGCCGCCTTGGACGTGGCCAAAGGCGCCGTGGCCGTCGCCCTGGCCCAGGGGTGGGGGCTTTCCGGCGGGTACCTGGTGGCCGGTTGCTCCGCCGTGGTGGCCGGTCACAACTGGCCGGTGTGGTTCGGTTTCCGGGGTGGGGGCGGTCTCGGCCCGCTCGCCGGAGTGCTTCTGGTCTTAGCTCCGGGCCGCTTGGGGTGGGCCCTGGGGGTGACGGTGCTGGTGGCTCTGGCGTACCGCCTCGGCCAGCTCCGCCGCGTGTTCAAGATCGCCGCCCTCCCGGCCGGAGCGGCGGCGGGCATTCCTTTCTTCCTGGCCTTGGCCCATCTGCAGCAGGACGTGGTGGCCACCCAGGTCGCCCTGGCCAGTGGGGTTCTCATCGGGCTGCGGGGAGTGCAGATGCTCAAGACCCGATCGGGATGATGGGGTAGAAATGGGGGAGAGAAATTGTTCGACCAAGATCTGCTCCGTAGCATGGACCGGACGATGTTGGCCGACGGACTGCTATCTGAGGAACCGTACCGCGTAGTGGAAGAGCTCTCAGAGCTGGGGAGCAGGTTCGGGGGTACGGAAAGCGAGCGGCGCGCCGTGGCCTACCTGATGGCCAAGATGCAGGAGTTTGGGCTGGAGCACGTCCACCAGGAGGAGTTCACGTATACCGGGTGGATCCGGGGCAGTGCCTCGTTAGAGTGCACCTGCCCGGTACGCCGGGAATTCCCGGTCATCGGACTGCCCCATACCGGCACCTATGAAGTAGAAGGGACCCTGCATTACGTAGGGCTGGGCACGCCGGCGGAGTGGGAATCGCAGGCGGCGGATATTGCCGGCAAGATCGTGATCGTGGATGCCAAATCGCCGACTTGGATCAGGCGGGGCATTCATCGCCTGGAGAAGTACGGGCGGGCGGTGGCGGCCGGAGCCACCGGCTTCATCTGGATGCGGGATCAAGGTGGCTTTTTGCCCGAAACCGGCGGCATGCCGGTGGGTGCCCCCATACCGGCCGTGGGCATCTCCCGGGAGCACGGGATGGCACTGATCCGCCTGGCCCGGCAAGGCCCCGGTGGCCGGGGCCGGGTGCGGATGGCCCTGGAGAATAAGGTGAAGGAGCTGCCCTCGTGGAACGTGGTGGGGGAGATCCCGGGAAGCACCCGCCCGGACCGGGTGGTGATCATCGGCGCCCACTTTGACGGCCACGACATCGCGCCGGGTTCTTTGGACGACGCCTCCGGGGCTGCCGTGACCCTGGAAGCTGGCCGCCTGCTGGCGCAGCATCGGGGGAAACTGGCGCGTACCGTCCGCCTCATTTGCTTTGCCGTTGAAGAGATCGGACTCATCGGGAGCAGGCGCTACGTCGGCGCTCACGCCTCCGAGCTGGACCACATCGACTTCATGCTCAACCTGGACGGCGCCGGCCGTGGCGGTGAGCGGGGCGTCATGTTGCAGGCCTGGCCGGAGCTTCTGCCGGTGTTCAAGGCCATCGGGGCCCACATGCGCTGGCCCCTGGTGGTGGACACCGTGTTCGGCATGCACTCGGACATGTATCCCTTCTCATACCACGGGGTGCCCAGTGCCGACCTGGGTTACGTGGGGGAGGTGCGGACGGGAAGGAACTGGGGGCACACCAGCGCCGATACCCTGGACAAGGCGTCCCCTCACGACCTGCGCATGGACAGCACCCTGGTGGCCCGGCTGATGGCCCGGGTCGCCAACTGGGAGAACTGGCCCGCCCGTCGCAAGACTACCGAAGAGATCATCCAGATCATCCGCGACGCCGGGCTCTACGACAGTCTCAAGTACGGAGGGTCTTTGGCCGATAGGTGACCGTCTGGCCGGGAAGTTACCCCGGGGATTGGCCTTCAGTCCAGACCCCGGGGTTGCGCTTTCCAGCTACTCCAGCCAGGTGGTGATGTCAGCTACCGGTTTCCGCGGCCGGGCCTGGGGGGTTTCCGCAGGGTACCCCAAAGATACGGCGCAGACTAGTTCGTCCTGCCTTCCCCAACGCGCGCCGATGGCGTCATCGGCGTAGAACACATCGCAGATCCACAGGCTCCCCAGTCCCAGGCCGGTGGCGGCCAACAGGAGGTTCTGGACGGCGGCACCGATGGACTGGGTGTCCACCAGGTGCATGTACCGGTTAGTGCCGTTACGATCCCCCCCGGCCTGCTGCCGGGGATTGTATACCAGTATGGCCACGGGCGCCTGGCGCATGATGTGCGCCGTGGGTAGGGCGCTGCCGGTGGCCAGGCCTTTGGCTTGGAGAGCGTTGACCCCTGCCTCGAGTATATCCACCAGCCGGTCTTTCTCCTTGCCTTGGAGGACCACGAAGCGCCAGGGTTGCGCGTTCTTACCGGAAGGTGCCCGGATGGCCGCTTCCAACACCGTTTCGATCAACTCCCGGGCTAGTGGGCGGTCCGCGAACTTCCGTATGCTCCTGCGTTCCCAGATGGCCTGCATGGCGTCCATACGCAAATCAAACTCCTCTCAGTCAGCTTCGTGCGCTAGTTCTTCCCCGAGCTGTATTCTCCTTCGACAGCTGCAGGCCACCATCCCGCGCCTGGCTCTCGTTCCCAACAGAGGCGTGAGGAGATATTTCTGGTGGGCTTTATCCTCGGCAACCGGGACCACTAGTTCGCCTATGATGAAGCCCACGCCCTCCATTACCATACCGTTCTTTGCCTTCGTCCCGGGTGGGGGCATCGACCCTATGCACCTGGTGCGGGGCGGCATGGTTGGCGTCATCCTGGGCGTCTTGGTGTCCCTGGTCACCGGCGCTTTCGGATCCTTGGCCTTCCGGGAGAACGCGGGGATGGGATTTGCCATCGGCACCACGGCGGATAATGAATCCAACTGTTATGCCGTCATCGCCGACGACCTGACCGGTGCCGGGTATACCGGGGTGCAGTCTGCCCGGGCTGGTCTTTGGGGCGCAGTGATGAGGTGATCGCCGTCGCCAGCCTCCATCCCCATGCCGGGGAGGGCGGTGCTTTCGGCCGGGCAGAGTTGGAGGTGATCGGTCCGGCCCTGGCCGAAGCCCGGGCCGGGGGCACGCCGGGTTCAAAGCACTGTTCTCTGCGATGGAATCAACCTGAGCGTGGGGCTGCCCGTGATCCGTACCAGTGTCGATCACGGCCCGGCGTTTGACATCGCCGGGCGGGACCTCGCCCGAGCCGCCAGCCTCTACCAGGCCCTGCGCCTGGCGGCGGCCCGCGGCCCGGCCTGGCCCGGGGTAGGCGCCCCGGCCAACCCATCAGTGCGCTGCCTGCGCCGCGGCATGACCTCCAGTGTGCGCTACCCGGTGTGCGGTGGACCCTTGCCCTCCGCGGCCGCGACACCTGGCGTGCACTAGACGGCTAGGGTTTGGTCACGTAGGCTCTTGGGCGAGGTGGTCACCACTTCCGGCCGGCCGGGTTTGACTATGACCGTGTCGTCGTGGCGGAACCCGCCCACCCCGTAGATGTAGATGCCGGGCTCGGCCGAATACACTTCGTTGGTTTCCAGCGGCCGAATGCAGAATGCCATGTCTTCAGGGAACTCGTGGCCGGCGATCCCCATGCCGTGTCCGGTACGGTGGAGGATGTGGTCGCCGAAGCCGGCGTCCTCGAAAACTTTCTGGGCGGCACCGTCGCAGTTGGCTACCACGTTACCGGTGACCAGCTGCGCGATGGCCGCTTCCTGGGCCGCCACTGCCGCCGTGAAGGCCCGGCGCACCAAGTCGGAAGCGGGTGGGCCCACCACGAAGGTGCGCTCGTTTTCGCAGACCATGCCGTTAAACGTGACAATGGTGATGTTGACGATGACATCGCCTTTCTGGATCTGCCGGCCAATATCCCCCGGCGCCCCGTGGGGGGCGGCACTGTCCGGTCCGGTCAGGCTGAACACCCGGCTGCGCACGCGATCCTGGGGCCAACGCCGGGCCGCCTCACCCACCATGAGCAGATGCTGCTCGGCATCGACCTCGGTGATAGTCCGGCCCGGCCGGGCAATTTCCCGGAAGCGTTCCATGCCCCAGTCGGTAAGGCTGGCCGCAGACCGCAGGAAGGCCAGCTCTTCCTCGCATTTGACCCGGCGCATCACCTTCAGCAGGTCGGTAGCGTCCTCAAGGGTAAGCTTGGGCAGATGATCCTGCACCCTGGCAATGGTGGCTGCGGGCCCCTCCACCCCCAGCTTGCCCTTGATTATACCTCGCGCTCGTAGCCGGTCAGCCAGCAACCGGTGCCACTGCAACACATTGTACTTGCGGCTGACTTGCCGGGGGTGCTCTACGTAGAAGTCCCAGTCGGTGATCCACAGCATGCCCAGCTCCTCAGCCATACGCAGGTGATGCCGGGACAGCTCGTTCATAACCAAGAACGGCTGTCCCTGGGCGGGCAGTACCGCCGCTACCGGGCGCTCCCAAGGCGCCACATCCAGGAAAAAGTTGGTCACATAGTAGAAGTTGTCCGCGGTCAGCACCACCAGTGCGGCCAGGTCGTTGGCTTCAAGGTAGCTCCGGATGGTCTCCAGCCTCCGCTCAAACACGGACCTGGGGAGGAACGCCACTTGTGGTCACTCCCTTCAAGGCAATGGGCCGGAGCCGGCAGGGTATACCCCGGCGGTGAGCCGCCCGGGTCCCGGTAGCTTCCGGCCGGTAGTTCTCTTGGCGCCCGGCATTCCCGATTCCTGCCGGGGCCGGGGGTTTCGTCGAGCTGGCCCAGGGTGGCGGAGAGTGAGAGACCGGTAGTGGGCGAAAGGTACGGCGCAGGCGGCATCCCTACGGCTGGTCCTGGCGGCGGATGGCAAGGAATCCGACCCGGTTTCGCCGAATGTTGCGGCGAAGGAGGGGGATGAGGACATGCCCAGACATGATCTGCACCGGTTTTCCCGCCACTTTTCCTCGTATACCGAGCTTAGGGTCCAGGAAAACACCAACGTCGGCATTACTTTCATCAAGGGGAACAACACCGGCAACACCCGTTCCGTCATGGGTGGCGTATCGGCACGGGTGTACCAGGATGGCTCTTGGGGTTTCTCTTCCAGTCCCGATTTGGATGAACCCATGGTGCGCTCGGTGATCCGGGCGGCTACTGACAATGCCACCTTTATGAACTCCCGGGTAAAGAAAGGCCAGGGCAACTTGCCCCAGGTCCAGGCTACAGGGCACGCCGACTTCGCTACCCACAAGCCCAGGGCCAGCCAGAAGGTACTGGTGGATTTCGTCAAGGAAATCGATGCCCATATCGCCGCTACCTATCCCGGTCTTTCCAGCCGTACGGTAAGTCTGAGTGTGACGGACATGGAGAAGACCCTGCTCACTTCCGATGGGAGTTCCGCATACTCTCTCACCCCCAGGAGCCTGATCTACGTCATCCTCACCGTCCACCAAGACGGCGAGCCGGTGGAGCTGTTCGAGTCTTTTGGTGGCCGTGGCCAGTTCGAGGATGTGTTCTCGTCCCCCTCCGAACTGTATGAAGGCATCGCCCGCCAGCACCAGCACCTCATGAATAAAGCCCAGGGCGTCTTCGCCAGTGCCGGCGTGCAGATGTGTGTCCTCGATGCGGAGCTGGCCGGCATCTTGGCCCACGAGGCCATCGGCCACACTGCCGAGGCCGACCTGGTGCTGGGCGGCTCGGTGGCGGGAGCCCTGCTGGAGCAGGAAGTGGCCAGCCCGCTGGTGACCTTAGTGGACTTTGCCCACACCGCCCTGGGCAGCACCTGCCCGGTGCCGGTCTATGTCGACGATGAGGGCACCCCGGCTGAGGATGCCGTGGTCATCCGGGACGGCGTGCTCAAGACCTTCCTTCACAACAAAGAGACCGCGGCCCATTTCGGCGTAGCGCCCGCCGGTAATGCCCGGGCCTACCAGTTTTCCGATGAGCCCCTCATCCGCATGCGGAACACCGCCATCCTGCCCGGCAAGAGCAGGCTGGAGGATATGATCGCCTCGGTGGACGATGGATACTACCTGGTGAAGCCCGGCAATGGCCAGGCCGATTCCACCAGCGAGTTCATGTTTTCGGTGCCGCTGGGCTACGAGATCAAGAACGGAAAGCTGGGGCGGGCCATTCGAGAGACCACCATTTCGGGCGTAGCCTTCCACATGCTGAAGACGGTGACCATGGTGTCGGAAGACATGAAGTGGATGTGTGCCGGCATGTGCGGCAAAAAGCAGATGATCCCGGTGGGCATGGGCGGACCGGCCATCAAGTGCACCATCAGCATAGGGGGTAGGTAGCGGTGGAAGAGCCCAGGAAAATCGCGGGGTACGCCCGGGACGCATTGTTGAAAGCCGGGGCGGACAAGGCCCAGTGCCTGCTCGCCCAGAGCGCCAAGCACGAGATGAACGTGGATGCCGGCAAGCTCAGCCTGCTGAGGACTACCTTTGACACCCGGTTGGCCTTGACCGCCTTGGATGGACAAAGGAAGGGTACGAGCGCCGGCAACCAATCTGACCGGGCCGCCGTAGACCGGGCGGTGGCCGAATGCCTGGGCATCGCCCGGTCCTCACAGCCCGATGAAGCCCACGACATCGCCGCCTCCCAGCCCGCGGCGACGTTCAAGACGGGTGATGAGCAACCTGACTTGGAGCGGATGTACTTCCGGTTGGACGAGCTCCTGCAACAGATCCAGGTCCGCCATCCCAAGGCCGTGCTCCGCCAGGCCTACGTGGACTTCACCCACACCCGCAGCTACTTCGCCAACTCCAACGGTGTGGACTTCGCCACCCATAAAGGCGTCTACCACGGTGTCCTCATGTTCTCCTCCCAAGAGGACGGGAAGGTTTCCTCCTTCAACTATACCGGCTTTGCCGTCAAAGACCTGGACCGGCCCCTCCTCCAGTGCGGCTCAGTAGACACCCTGCTGCGCCAGTCCGGAGAACAGACCAGCACCCGGCCGGTGCACGGGAAATTCGTGGGCGATGTGATCATCACCCCCGACTGCCTTGGGGACACCCTGTACTTTCTCGTACGCTCCCTGAGTGACTTTGCCATGGTCTCGGGCACCAGCATCTACCGGGACAGCCTGGACCAAGTCATCGCCAGCCCCCAGCTCACCATTCACTCGCGCCCGGTAGCGGAAGAGATCTGCGACGGGTACTTCGTCACCGGCGACGGCTATGCCGCCGCCAACAGCACCCTACTGGATAAGGGCGTGCTCAAGAGCTTCCTGCTCAGCCTGTACGGGGCGAACAAGACGGGTAAGACCCGCTCGGCCAACGATGGTTCGGCTTGGGTGATAGAGCCGGGCACTACATCCTTGGAGGATATGATCAAGTCGGTGCAGCGGGGTGTGCTCATGGCCAGGTTCTCCGGAGGTAGTCCCAGCAACAACGGGGACTTTTCCGGCGTGGCCAAGAACAGTTACCTCATTGAAGACGGCCGGATCACTTATCCCCTGAGCGAGACCATGCTCTCGGGGAACTTCGTCGAGCTGCTAAAGGACATCCGGGCGGTCTCCACCCAGCGCATCGACTATGGCCAGGCCATCTTGCCCTGGGTGGCCGCGTCGGGAGTGACCATTTCCGGGAAGTAGGGCAGGCCCTAGCGGGTATTCCGGTGTCTGGAGAGGGAGTGCCGGGACTGGACGGTTCCGGCACTCCCTTAGCCGGGGTCGGGGACGGCGAGCGCGGTAAAGGTGCCAGCCTGCCCGTCCCGGCGGGCGGGCGGAGTGTAACCTGTGAGAATGGGCCCGGACCACCCCGGCCCACCGCCGGCGGGGAGTGCGCCCACCCGGCCGCCTCCCGCGCTACCGGACCCACGGTGTGGCGCGAGCGTGAAGCCCGGCGATGGGCGGGTCTTTGCCGGTAAGCCGTCTGCTCTCCCGTGCCTGGTCCGGCAAAGATGGTTAGGTCTGGGCAGCACCGGGGCCCGGGCGGCCCGAAGGGAGTGACCCGGCTTGCGACCCATCCTATTGTTGGGCACCGGCGGCACCATCGCCTCCGGCAGTAGCGCCGGGGGATTACGGCCCAGGTACACCGTGGAGGAGATCCTGACCAAGGCCACCGGTGGCCGGCCCGGCGGCACCGTGGAGACATTCCAGCTGATGAACCTGGACAGCTCCAGCCTGGAGCTGGGAGCCTGGGTGGCTATGGCCGAAGCGGTCCAGGCCAGGCTCTCCCAGTACGATGGGATCGTTATCACCCACGGCACCGACACCATGGCCTATTCGGCGTCGGCCCTCAGCTTCATGCTGGGCGGCCTAGACCGGCCGGTGGTCTTCACCGGCTCCCAGCGGACTCTGGAACATGAAAGCAGCGATGCCCCCGCCAATCTCCGCGATGCCCTGGTAGCCGCCCGCTCCCCATTCCCAGGGGTGATGCTGGCTTTCGGCGGCTTGCTCATATCCGGCGTGCGCGCCACCAAACTGCGGACCCGGGGTCTGGAGGCCTTCGGCAGCATCAACGCCGGTCCCCTGGGAGCATTCAATGACGGCTCCCTCCAGGTGCTGCGCCAGCCACCGGCCCATGCCGGCAGACCCAGCTTCTGCATGGAGCCTAGAGTGGCCCTGGTGAAGTTGTGGCCGGGTCTGGAGCCCAAGTTCCTCCTGGGCTTGGCCGGCCAGGGGTACCGGGGCCTGGTAATCGAGGCCTTCGGTTTGGGCGGCCTCCCGTCGTCGGGACCGGGCGAACTGGGCGGGGTGGTCGAGGAGCTGGTCGGCCAGGGCGTGGTGGTGGTGGTGACCACCCAGTGCGTCTTTGACGGCAGTGACCTTACGGCATACGCCGTGGGCAGGAGGGCGCGCCAGGCCGGAGCGTTGCCCGCCCGGGACATGACCAAGGAGGCGGCCCTGACCAAGTTGATGTGGACCTTGGGTCAGACCCCGGATCCAGACCGGGCCCGGCAGCTGTTCCTAGAACCGGTGTGGGACGAGATCACGCCCTAGGACACGGGTGCGCCCTAAAGGGAAAGTGCTGCACCGGAGTGCAGCCGCATGCAGGCTCCCCATGGGTCGAGCAGCTCGAGTTGGCCCGTCCAGCGCAGATCGAGTTGAGCGTCACCGGGCAGAGCCAACCGGTTTGGTGGCAGTGCCTCGAGAATCTGGCAAAGGGTCAAGAGGCGACACTCTCGTGGTGGACCAGCCGGAGGACGATCTGGACGATCTTCACCCCATAGCTTGGGAAGCAGGACGGGGCCGAGAGGCCCCGTTGACTGGGACGAAGGGTCTGGTTTCTCAGAATTTGGATAGACTGCGGCGGTAGGCGTCCATGCTC
>DMHJ01000017.1:3527-11422 GCA_003449495.1 Clostridiales bacterium UBA8153 | reverse complement strand
TCCAACCGGCAGTTTACCCGCTCCGCCGCCGTACTCTGCGCATAGGCCCACTCCCACCGGTAACCTGGCGCGCGATGGCACGAAGCTGCGCCGGTCGGTCGCCAGGGAATGCGCGGCGCCGGCCCCAGCGGGAAGACTTTCGCCCCCTGGCAGGCCAAACGGTGGCACCTGGGCACCGGCCACGACCGGGTCAGCATCCCCGCCCAAACGCTGCCCGCTCCCTGGTCAAACAAGAGTTGTTTGAGCAGGATGATGGCAGAAACCATGCAGCAAAGGTTGTGCACGCCGTGCAGTCCAAAGAACGGAACCTTGCCGGTCATCAGCTTATCGCCACCCAGGAGGCGAGCAGAGTATTGCGGTCCCGTTTCCCCGTACAAGAGGTCCGGTTGTTGGGTTCTTTCGTTGAGGGAGAGGCCACGGGACATCCCGACCTGGATCTATTCGTATTGGCCACGCGGCCGGTTTCTTACTGTGAAAAGGCGGCCATGGCAGCTGCCGGCAGCTTAGCTTTCGCAGCATACCATACAGGTCAAGCTAGCGTGGGACGCTACAGGAAAACGTAATCGGACGAGCAGTGCTCCCGGCCGGGGTCCCGACCGTGTTCTGCACGTTCCGGCAACCCCGTCCTGCCCAAGCTCAAACCCCGGCCTGATCTTGCCCGGCAAAGCGTTGACTCCGGCCGTGACCTGCTCTGGAGGTTCCTCCCGGCCATCACCTGGCCGTACCTGGATCAAGAAAGTGAGTGGCGCACCGAACTTGACTCTCGACTCCAATAGCCTGGGGATGGCGTCGGCCAGATCCTGGACTTCCACCCGCTGGAGTTCAGCGCTTGCGACGAGGCCTTTGGGAGCGGGGTCGTCTGAAGTGAGGTCTCGCTTCGCCGAGGGGGCCGTCAGCTTGATGGACTGCACTACCGGGTAGGCAGTGGACGCTGCCGCGACCATATCCCTGACCGTCTTCCCGGGTAGGTTAGGGCCCACCCGGTACGACAAGGACCATGCGGTAGCCTGCTCGCCAGCCCACGCGTCGGGCAGGTTCTCCGGCAAGAGGACAAAGGCGGCTATCGGACCAAACCCGGTAAGAAGGGGCCGGCCCCACCGGCAAATCAGGTCTCAAACAGGGCGGCCGCGAACGCCTCGGGATCGAAGTCGCGCAGGTCATCGATGCGCTCGCCCACGCCCACCAGCTTTACCGGCAACCCCAGCTGGTCGGCGATGGCCACCACCACACCGCCGCGGGCGGTACCGTCCAGCTTGGTCAGCGCGATGCCGGTCAGCTGGGTGACGGCCCGGAACTCTTCGGCCTGCCGCAGGGCGTTCTGTCCGGTGGTGGCATCCAGTACCAGGAGGGTTTCGTGGGGCGCGCCGGGCAGGGCCTTTCCCACCACCCGGCGCACTTTCGACAGCTCCTGCATCAGGTCGGAGCGCGTATGCATGCGGCCGGCGGTGTCCAGGATGACCACGTCCACCCGGCGAGCCAGCGCCGCGTTGATGGCATCAAAGGCCACGGCGGCCGGGTCGCCGCCTGGAGCATGTTTCACCAGGTCGGCACCGGCCCGCCGCGCCCACACCTCCAACTGGTCGATGGCGGCGGCCCGGAAGGTATCGGTAGCCCCCAACAGCACGCGGCGGCCCTCTTGCCGGAAGCGGTGGGCGAGTTTGCCCACGGTGGTGGTCTTGCCCGATCCGTTCACTCCCACTATCATCAGCACGGCCGGTCGCGACGCGAGCTGCAGCACACCGCCGGCCCGGGTCAGGCGAGCTGCCAGCTCGACTTGGAGCACGGGCAGGACCAAAGCGGGATCACCGATCCGGTCTTGGGCACAACGGTCCTTAACCGCCTTCACCACAGAACCGGCCGTGCCCACCCCCAAATCGGCCCGGATCAAGGCTTCCTCTAGTTCCTCGAACATGGCCTCATCAACGTACAGCCGGTTGCCGAACACGCCTTGCAGTGCCGCTGCCAGCTGCTGGCGAGTCTTAGCCAGACCGCTCCGGAGCAGTTCCCACACTTGCCTTGAAACCTCCTGTATCCGTCGCGTCCGCCAATCTTACGGAAATCAGCCGGGAAACCCCGTTTTCCTCCATGGTCACTCCATAGAGCACGTCAGCTGCTTCCATGGTGACCTTGTGATGGGTGACGATGATGAACTGGGTCCGGCTGGTGAAGTCCCTGAGCAGGCTCACGAACCGGGCGGCATTGGTCTCGTCCAAGGTGGCTTCGACTTCATCAAGAACGCACAAGGGACTGGGGTTGACGGACAGCATGGCAAACAGGAAAGCGCTGGCCGTCAGCGCCTTCTCGCCTCCAGACAGCAGACTCAGGTTGTGCGGGCGTCGCCCCGGCGGCTGCACGGCAATTTCCACGCCGGACTCTAAGGGGCGGCCGGGGTCGGACAGGGTCAGGTCGGCGGAGCCCCCGCCGAACAGGCGACGGAACAACTGGCGGAAGCTGGAGCGCACGGCGGTGAGGGTGGCACGAAACATGCTCTCCATCTGGCCGTCGGTCTCCTGGATGACGCGTCTTAGGTCCCGGCACGCCGATTCCACATCCGCGCGTTGGGCCGACAGGAAGTCCCGGCGTTCACTCACCCGCCGGAACTCGTCGATGGCACCCAGGTTGACCGCACCGAAGGCCGCCAGCCTTCCCTTGAGCTGAGCGATGCCGGCGGCGGCTTCCTCTGGGTGATACCGGCGATAGCCGGACGTGACGGAGTCAGCATCTAGCTCATAGCGTTCACGCAGCTGGGCCCGGGCGTGTTCGGCCTCTACTTCCCCTCGCGCGCGCTCCAAGTCCTCGGCATGGTGCCGGGAGCGCAGCTGGGCCAGACTCCGGGACAGGCTTTTCGCTTCCTGTTCCAGTTCGCGTAGCCGGGCGGCTGCCTCTGCCCGCGCTGCCTCGGCGGCAGACTGGGCGGCCTGCAGCTCATCCGCGCCGGATGCGGCCTCCTGCAGGCGCTCGGTGAGGGTAGCGAACTCATGCTCCGCAGCAACTTGGGCGTCTCGCAGCTGCTGCTCCCGCCTGCGCGCTGTCTCGAGTTCCTCACGGACCCGGGCTACCTCCCGGAGGGCCTGCTGCCTGCGCTCAGCGGCCCCTAATTCCATCTGCTCCAACCGGATCACACGCGCCGTCAACTCGGAGAGCGCCTCCTGGCCTGCCTCGGCACTCTGGCGGAGCAGCTCATGCGCCTCCGCCCGCTCTGTGGCCAGCGCTTGGAGGCGCTCCACCTCGCCTTCGGCCGCTTGGCGCAGACCGGCCAGGGACTGGCCATCCGCCGCTGCCTGCTGCATATGCCGGCGCGCATCGGCCAGCTCGGCCTCGCCCAGCGCCTGTAACGCCGCCAGGCGTGCCTGCTCTTTTTCCGCGCGTTCCCACTCCTGAGTCACCGCCGTGCCCTGGACCTTGAGGGCGGCCAGCTCCTCCGCGAGTTCCCGCAGGATGCGCTCCCGGTCGTCCCGCAGGGCAGTCAGCTCCTGCTCCCGGTCCAAAAGGCCGCGGGCTTCCCGCCCGGCCTCGGCCACCTGTTCCCCCAAGGCCTCCCACTCGCGCCTTCTCCCCAAGATGCCGGAAAACTCCGGGGCCCGCCCGCCGCCGGTGATGGCCCCGCCCGGGGCGATCACTTCACCGGGGAGGGTGGCGATTCTAAGGCGCATGCCCGTGGCCCGGCCCACCGCCAGCGCCCGTTCCAGGTCCGGAGCCACCGCCACCCGGCCCAGCAGGTGGCGGAGGGCGGGCATGACCCGCTCGTCGCCGGAGACGACTTCCAGCGCGGGCCGGGCTCCCGCCTGGAGGGCGATGCTCTGCAGTTCCCGGCGACTAAGGTAGCCGGGACGTAACAGGCTCAGCGGCAAAAAGGTGGCCCGGCCTCCGGAAATCCGTTTCAGGTGGGCGATGCCGGCTTCGGCCGCCTCTTCCGTCTCGGTGACAATGTGCTGCAGGGCGCCGCCCAGCGCGGCGGCGATGGCCAACTCATAGCCTGCCTGTATATCCATGAGGTCGGCTACCGGTCCCAGCACGCCGGACAGCCCGGCAGCGAGCACCGCCCGGGGCCCGCGGCCGTATCCCTCGTATTGTGCCAGCATATCGCCGAGCACGGTGTGGCGGGACCTCAGCGCCTCACTGCGCTGGCGCGCCCGGGCGGCGTCACGCCGGGCAGCTTCCAGCTCCTTTTCCAGGGCGTCCTTCTCCAGCCTGACCTGGCGCGCGCGCCGCTCGCCTTCGGCCTGGCGCACCCGCTGGTCTTCCCGGGCCTGCGCCAAGCTCTCCCGTTCCCGCCGGTCTACGCTCATCCTCTCGGCCAGGTCGGCGGATTCCTGGGTCCTACGCCGGGCCAGCTGTTCCCAATGACGGCTTTCCAGCTCCTTGGCGTCCACCTGGTGCCTAAGGGCGGCCGCCCGGTTGAGGGCGTCCAGGAGGTCCCCCTTGGTCTCCTCCAGCGCCCTTCCCACCGCCGTAACCTCCCGCCGCCGGCCGGCCACCCGGGCCTGCTCCAACTCTAACTCGGCCCGGGCCCAGTTCAACTCCTGCTGGCTTTCGGCACCCGCGGCCGCGCTGACCGCCTCCTTGGCTTCCGCCTCTTCCAGCCAGCCGCAGACAGAACCCACCCGCTCTGTAGCGGCACCCAGCTGCAGCTCTAAGTCCCGGTGCGCCCGCCGCCCGGCCTCCAGGTGGGCCCGCCACTGGTTCTCGGCGGACCGCGTCTCCAGGAGGAGGTCGCGGATCCCCCGCAGCCGCTCTTCCAGCCTCTCCAGCCCGGCCCCGGTGCTGGACCGTTCCGACTCCACGGCGGCCAGCCGTAGCTCGCAGGCTGCGGCCGCCGCCCCCAGCTCCCGGCGGCGCTCCTCTCCTTGGGCCAGTTGCCGCTGGGCCCGCTCGACGGCAGCCAGCAGGGAGCCAACTTCCAGCTCGCGCAACTGTGAGGCCACTTCCCGGTAAGCTTGGGCCACTTCGGCCTGGCGAGCCAGGGGTCCGGCGTGGGTCTCGAGCTCATGGAGGACGTCGCCCAACCTCTCCAGGTCCTTTTCCGCCGCTTCCAGCCTGCGCAAGCTCTCCCGTTGCTGGGCGCGGAACTTGGTGATGCCGGCGGTCTCTTCCAGGAGCTCGCGCCGGTCTTCCCCCCGGGTGCTCAGGATGTAGTCGACCCGCCCCTGGCTGACCAGGGAGTAGCTGTCGCGCCCGATGCCGGTTCCCGCCGTCAAATCGGTGATGTCCTTGAGCCGGCAGGGAGTTCCGTTCAGATAGTAGCCGCTCTCCCCGTCCCGGCTGACGCGCCGGCTGACGGTGACTTCGGCGTAGTCCACCGGGAGCGTGCCCTCGGCATTGTCGAAGGTGAGGCGCACCTCGGCCATGGACAGGGGCCGCCGGCGCTCCGTACCGGCGAAGATCACCTCATCCATGCGGGAGCCCCGCAGTACGCGGACGCTCTGCTCGCCTAACGCCCAGCGGATGGCGTCGGCCAGGTTGGACTTGCCGCTGCCGTTGGGGCCCACCACCGCCGTCAACCCGGGACCCAGCTCCAAGGTGGTCCGCTCTGGAAACGATTTGAAACCCTGTAGCTCCAAACGGCGAAGGTACACGCCGTGACCTGCCTTCCCGGATCTACTCCCGGAGTCATCCCGGCCCAGATCCACTAGGTCGCATAACCCGTCTCGTGTCCCGCAGCCCCGCCCCTAATGCCCGGCACGCAGGCCCCGGTCATTTCCGGTAATGTCTTCTACCCCGCCCGGGTAAAGGTTTTGCCAGCTTGGCCTGGTAAGCTTCAGCGAACGCAGGAAGGCGACAAGGAGCGTGACGTGGTTGTCGACGGACTCCGTTCTTGACAGGATCGCCGAAATCATCCTGAACCACCCATCCGCCAGTGTAGCCTTCATCGCCCAGGCCCTGGGATACGCCGAGGAAAAGTCCGTGTACTATTGGCTGCACAAGGCCGGTTATCGCAGCGCCCGGGAGTTCCGGGCCGCCGTCCTCACCGGTCGCTTCCCCCGGCGGCTACCGCGGCCGCCCGATCGCCTGGGTGAAACGCCCGGTCCCGCCTGGGACCAGCTCCCGGTGGCCGAGGCCGTGGCGCCGGGCCGCGTGCAGTATACCGGCGGCACCCTGGCCATGACCTCGGCCTTGCTCGTATCTCAGTCAGGTTTCGCCATCCGGCTGGAGAGTGCCGAAGATGCCCCGTTGTTTCTGCCCGGCGACTTCCTGGTGGTGGACCCGGCCGGCGCAATGGACGACGCTGCGCTGGTGGTCGCCTGGCTGGAAGGTCACGGTGCCTGCGTGTGCAGGTATTACGCCCCCCGGGACACTACCATCCTCCTGCATCCGGTAACCGGCCTACCCTGCCCCGGCCGCCCGGCGGTCCTAGGCCGGGTGGTGGCCTTGGTGCGCCCCTTCGGCCCTTAGCTGCAGCAGACTCTCCAACCCGGCCCGGGCGGCGCTCTTTTCCGCCGCCTTCTTGCTCTTACCCGAACCGGTGCCCAGCAACCGGCCGCCCACGTACACCGCTACCTCGAAGCTAGGGGCGTGGGCGGGCCCCTTCTCCTCCACCAACCGGTACTCCAGTTCCCAGCCCGGGTTCTGCTGAACCAACTCCTGCAGTTGGGCCTTGGGGTTATCCGGCCCTTCCAGGGATGCCAACTGTCCCCCGAACCACTCCTCAACCAGCTCCCGGCAGCGGGCGGGCCCCGCGTCCAGCCAGACGGCCCCCAACAGCGCCTCCAATGCCGCCGCCAGGATGGAGGGTCGCTCCCTCCCGCCGCTGGCCGCTTCTCCTCTCCCCAGCCTGAGCTGCGGGCCCAGCCCCAGCCTCTGGGCTACCCGGGTCAGGCTAGCCTCGCAGACCAAGGTGGCCCGCCGGGCGGTGAGCTCGCCTTCGGGCTCACCGGGAAACCGCCGGTAGAGGGCGTCGCTGATGGTCAGGGCGAGCACGGCATCACCCAGAAACTCCAAACGCTCGTTATGCTGGGAGAGCCCCTGCTCGTGGGCGTAGGAGGCGTGGGTAAGGGCCAGGTCGAGGAGGCCGCCTCCCGCTCCCAGCCCGGACAGTTCCCCGGGCCTCTCTTCCCGGGTCAAGCGGTATACCTCCTCACCGCCAGCGACGTGTTCTGCCCCCCGAAGCCGAAGGAGTTGGACAGGGCGGCCTGCACCTGGTGATGGCGGGCCACATTGGGCACGGTATCCAAGTCGCACTCGGGATCGGGGTCGGTCTGGTTGATGGTGGGGGGAATGATGCCGTGCTGCATGGTGAGGACCGTGGCGATGAGCTCTGCCGCCCCGGCCGCGCCCAGCAAGTGACCGATCATGGACTTGGTGGACGACACCGGGATGGTAGCCGCGTGCGCCCCGAATACCTTCTTGATGGCCATGGTCTCGATCCGGTCGTTGGCCGGGGTGGAAGTGCCGTGGGCGTTGAGGTATTGGACGCTTCCCGGTGCCAGCCCGGCGTCTTCCAGGGCCGCCTGCATGGCCCGGGCCGCTCCCTCCCCATCCGGACAAGGCGCCGTCACGTGATAGGCATCGGCGGTGGTGCCGTACCCGCACACCTCGGCCAAGATACGCGCCCCCCGGTCGAGGGCGTGCTCTTCGCTTTCCAGCACCAACATGCCGGCTCCCTCACCCATGACGAAACCATCGCGGCCGGCGTCAAAGGGCCGCATGGCCCCGGCCGGGTCGTCATTGCGTTGGGACATGGCCCGCATGGAGCAGAAACCGGCGAAGGCCAGAGGCACGAAAGGCGCCTCGCTCCCTCCCGCCAGCATGATGTCGGCGGCCCCCCGCTGGATGGTTTTAAAGGCATCACCCACGGCATTGGCCGAGGCCGCACAGGCCGTAACCACGGTCACGTTGGGTCCCCGGTAGGCCACGTGCATGGCGATGGTGGCGGCGGCCATGTTGGCGATCATGGT
>DMHJ01000017.1:1183-3121 GCA_003449495.1 Clostridiales bacterium UBA8153 | reverse complement strand
AGGGTCTCGATGCCCCCGATGCCGGTGCCGAACAACACCCCGGCCCGGTGGGACTTCTCCCCGTTACCCAGACCGGCATGGTCGAGGGCCATCAGAGAGGCGGCCAGACCGAACTGGGTGAACCGGTCCGAACGGCGCGCCAGCTTCCTATCCATGTACTGCTCCGGGGAAAAGTCATTGATCTCCGCGCCGACCTTGGTAGAGTAGTTGGTGGTGTCAAACCGGGTGATGTGACCCACGCCGCTTCTGCCCGATCGGAGGTTGCTCCAAAAGCTTTCCAGATCCTGGCCCAGCGGGGAGACGATCCCCATCCCGGTAATGACTACACGTTTCGTCACGCTCTACGGCCGCCTGCCGCCCGGGCGGCATAGGCCATCCCTCCCTTCGCCAAACTCCCGCCGGACGCTCATTGCGGCCAGCACGCCGGTAGGGCGCCCGGATGCCCAGAGAGTCCCGCACGCGCCGGGTGCGGGACTCTCTGTCAAGAACACCCTACGTGTTCTCCTTAATGTACTCGACGGCATGACCAACCGTCCGGATCCTCTCGACGTCCTCGTCCGGGATGGCGATGCCGAATTCTTCTTCAAGGGCCATGATCAGCTCTACGATCTCCAGGGAATCGGCACCGAGGTCGTCGATGAACGAAGCGTCCAATACCACTTCACCTTCTTCAATCCCCAGCTGGTCTACGACAATTGCCTTGATCCTTGCAAAAATATCTTCGCCTGCCATGTGCTCACCTCCTCGCCCCCGCTGCCTCAAGCCAACATGCCACCGTCAACCACCAGCACCTGCCCGGTAATGTACGCGGCGCCCTCTCCGCACAAGAATACCACGGCCGCCGCTACCTCCTCCGGCGTTCCCGCCCGGCCGAGGGGCACGCGGTCAAGCAGGGCCCGGCGAGTCTCCGGGTCAAGGTCACCGGTCATCTCGGTGGTGATAAAACCGGGAGCAACCACATTGGCGGTGATGGCCCGGGGAGCCAGCTCCCTGGCCACCGCCCGGGTGAAACCGGCCACCCCGGCCTTGGCCGCACAGTAGCTGCTCTGGCCGGGGTTGCCTGCCTGCCCGGCCACTGAACCAATGGTGACGATCCTTCCCCACCTGCGCTTGACCATGAACCGGGAGGCGGCCCGGGTGCAGCTGAAGACCCCATAGAGGTTGGTGTCCATCACCTCGCGCCACCGTTCATCGCTGAGGCGCAACACCAGACCGTCCCGGGTGATCCCGGCATTGTTAACCAGGATGTCCACGCTTCCGAAACGGCGGACGCAGCTTTCCACCAGCTCGGATGCCACACCAGGCTGGCCCACATCGCCGGAGACCGCCACATGGCGCCCGCCACCGGCCACCATCTGGTCCACCACCGCCTGCGCCTCCGGCTCACGGCTACGGTAGTTCACTACCACGCTGGCGCCCTGGGCGGCCAACGCCAGGCAGATGGCGCGACCGATGCCCCGGGAACCGCCTGTGACGAGGGCCACCCGGTTTTCCAGTAACATCTTAGCAAACCTCCTGCACCAGATCAAGCACTCTGCGCAGGCCGGAATCGTCCTCTACCTGCAAGGTTTCGACTCCGGGCGCTATGCGCTTGACGAATCCGGAGAGGACCTTCCCCGGCCCCACTTCCACCAAGGTGGTGCATCCCGCCGCGACCATGTGCCTGATGGTCTGCTCCCAACGGACGGGAGCGCACACCTGATGCTCCAGGGCCGCCCGCAGGCGGACAGGATCCTGGAGCGGCTCCGCCGTGACATTGACCACCACCGGTATGCGGGCCGGGGATAACTCCAGCTTGGCCAGCTCGGCTTGGAGGGCGCGGCGGGCCGGCTCCATGAGCCGGCAGTGAAACGGGGCACTGACCTCCAATAGTACGGCGCGTTTGGCGCCTGCCTCCTGGGCCAGCTGCGTGCAGTAGCGGACCGCATCTGCTTCGCC
>DMHJ01000017.1:0-783 GCA_003449495.1 Clostridiales bacterium UBA8153 | reverse complement strand
GCCCGCCGGCACAGCTCCTCAACCTCGAAGGCGCCCAGGCCCATGATGGCGGCCATGGCGCCCACTCCTTCGGGCACGGCCTCCTGCATGTACCGGCCGCGCTTCTCCACCAGCCCCACCGCATCGCCAAAGGCCAGCACGCCGGAGGCGACCAAGGCCGTATACTCTCCCAAACTAAGACCGGCCGCCATGCGGGGTCGCACACCGGATGATTCCAGCACCCGCAATGCGGCCGCACTCACCGTCAAGAGCGCCGGCTGGGTGCGCTCGGTGCGCCTCAGTTCGGAGGCGGGCCCCTCCCGGCAGAGCTTGGCTACATCATAGCCCAGGACGTCGGCCGCCTCCTCGAATACCCGGCGGGCCTCCGGGCGGGTGCGGTAGAGTTCCTCACCCATGCCCACGTACTGGGCCCCCTGGCCGGGGAATAGGAATCCGAGCATGGCAACCTCCCTAGCTGGAATAGAAGGCGATGCCTACGGCCCCCGGCCCCACGTGGGTGCCGATGACCGCCCCCAGGTTGCCGGTGAACCCGTGTTCCACCCGGTACTGCTCCCGCACTCCGTCCATGAGCTGATTGGCGCTAGGCAGGGCGCCGGCGTGCATCACCGCACAATTGATGCTGGTGCCCGGCCGCACCCGCTCTGCCATGATCTCCAGAAGCCGCGGGATGACCCGGCTCCTTCCCCGCACCCGGTCCAGGGCGGCCACCGCCCCTTCCCGGTCTAGGCCCAAGACCGGCTTCATGTTCAGGAGCGTTCCCAAGAGGTGCTGGGCGGCCCCGAT
>DMHJ01000183.1 GCA_003449495.1 Clostridiales bacterium UBA8153 | reverse complement strand
ACGGTAACCCAGCCGCCCTTTCCCCCCGGCGGCGGGTAGGTTCTGCACCGATCCGGTAAGTAAGGCGCTGTTGCTGCTTGTCTCCGGCGGCAGTCATACCAACCGGGGCTGGTGCTTGCCAGCCAGCAGCTGGCGGATGCGCTCGGCCTCCCCACCGGGAAACCGTCAGCGTCTGGCGGAAGCATGGAAGCATGCTCCGCAGGCCTAGTTTCCCGACCCTTGCCACCAGGGAGACGGATTGAGGGGCAGGCCTAGTAAACAGATGCCCCCGGCGCAGCAGCTACGGAAAACCCTGCATCGTGCTGCCATGGTAGGAGCAGCACTGTTCATACCGGTAGCCGTGATGCTGCCCTTTCCAGAGGTGGTGCTCGATCTTCCACCGGAAAGGGCCCCAGCGGTGCGAGCGCCGGGTGGCGTTCCCGTGCGTCCGGGTTGCGCCGGCAAGCCAGGCCGGGCAAGAAGTTTTGCTGATAGTCGCCCCGGAGCTTGACATCGATGTCCTCCCAGCTTTGCTTGCCAATTTCGGTGTGGACCTTTTGCCGGCCACGCCCGTTGGGTGCATAGCCGCATTCCATGTCGTTCACCCACCAGCAATGCGACCGGCGGTTGCCCCAGCTCTGCGTCCGGCTTGGCCCGGTCCGCGGCGGGACTCTGGCGGTAGCTTGACCTCTCCAAGGCCTGCGTCAGTCCTGGCGCATTGGCTGGATGCAACAGCCGGTGCGGTACGGTTCGCCAAATTCTCACACCACGTCGACCCCGCGCCCGGTCCGGAACGCACTCGCTTGAGCCTGGCCACCCCGGCCGCTCTCTCCAAAGTTGGTGGGTTGAACCTCTCCGCGCGGTGTCCGGTCATGGCAGCTTCTGATTTTCCCATATGATGCGGGCCGACGGACGGCGCCGGCCCCACCTCACGGCCGATGGCACCACCGGGCGATGGCCCGGTCAACTTCCGTTGCTGCTGCCGGCACAGCCCCAGGCTCGCGCAGGTGGGAGGTGGCCGGGAGCTTCTCAGCGTTCGCAGGAGCGAGCCGGTCCATTGCCGAAGTATGGGTTTCCAGCCATGGCGGAGCTAAGCGGCGGCTTCCCCGCTACTTGAGTTGTCCCCGTTATGGTGGCACTCACCCAGGAAATCGTGATAGCATGATGGCGACACGTGGCTTGGCGGTACCAGGATCAGGGGTGAGGCAGCGAGGTCGTGGATGCGGGTGGCACGCATCCCGGGTCGGGCACACGGAAGGGCGGTGCTGGAGGCTGGCTATCCAGCGTCCCGGAGGTACTGGGGCTCCGGCAGACCGTCCACCGGGTCACCCTCTTCGGGTCTCTGGCCAGGGGCGCGGGGACGTTTCACGGAGACATAGACCTCATGGTCGTCGAGGAGACGGACCAGCGTTTTCTGGACCGGCTGGGTGGTGCATCGCCCGCACTCCAACCGCGGTTACCTTGGATGTCCTGGTGTACATGCCTGACGGGCTCTCGACCATGAGGTAGCGCTCTGGTTAGATAATCGGTTGGGGAAGGGCGGTTCCTCCCAGAAGATGCCCTAATGGGCTACCCGGCGGGATTCCGTCCGCAACCTATACGATGAGTGATGCCCAGACGGCGCTGGCCAAGGTTATCCTGTCATTTGCTGCGATACGACGCGTACGCTAGGCGCGACAGCGCTGGCCAAGCAGAGGCCCTAGCCTACGGGAGTGGCTGGAAGCTGAGGTCAACACGGCGAGGGCGGCTACCTTGATCCGGCGGAAGCCGCGGTAATGGTCCGGTGGCGGAGCTGGTACAGCTGTCCAGCTCCCGATGGCAACGCGTTCCCCAAACACAGAGTGGCATCGCGCGCGCCCGCTACGAGTAAGGAGGACGGAGCTAGAGTGATTTTCGACGTCATCATCAGAGATGGACAGGTGGTCGACGGGACGGGAGGGCCCAGGTTCAGAAAGGACGTGGGCCTCAGGGGGGACACCATCGCCGCGGTGGGCGATCTGTCCGGCGCCCAGGCGGCCAAAGTCGTCGACGCCCAAGGCCGGGTGGTGAGCCCGGGGTTCATCGACATGCACAATCACTTCGACCAGACCATTCTCCTCTATCCCGCGGCCCAGAGCGCTTTGGGCCAAGGCATCACCACCGCCGTCACCGGGCAGTGCGGCTTCTCCACCGCCCCCCTCAATGAGCACTATACCGCCTGCTTCTGGGAGTGGAACTGGTGGGACCGGGTCGCGCCCAGGAAGTATTACCAGGAAGTCGTGGCCGAACTGGCCAAGGTCAAGTCGGCGGCCAAGGAGGTCGATGGCCTTGACCTTAACTGGTCCACTTTTGGCCAGTGGATCCGGCGAGTCGAGGAAGCCAGGCCCGGGGTGAACCTGGTTCCCCTAGTCGGCCACAGCACCGTCCGCACCGCGGTGATGGGCGCGGACTACTGCCGGACCGCGACGGCCGCTGAGGTCGCCTGCATGCAGCGTTTGGTCGCGGAGGCCATGGACGACGGTGCGTTCGGCATCTCCAACGGTATGGACTACGCCCCCAATGCCTACTGCTCCCCCGAGGAGTCCTACGCGCTAATCGGAGCCGCTGCCGGAAAAGGCGGGTTCTTCTCCACTCACTGGCGCAGGACCGGCCTCAGGCAGGGCTTTGGCAACGCCGGGCTGGTCAACGGCCTCAAAGAGGCCATCGACATCGCCCAGAAGACCGGCGCCAAGACCCAGATCGCGCACCTTAGCCCCGGCTACCTCATATCGCCCAGCCCGACGCCGCGGCTGGCGACGGTGGCGGCCGAGGAAACCCTAGCGGTTCTGGATGAGGCCATTAAGGCAGGCGTCGATTTGGCCTTTGATGTCATACCTAATCACCTTACCGGTGGGGTTATCCATGCCAGGCACATCGCCGCGGCCCTCACCCCGTGGTTCAAGGAGGCCGGCTCACTGGAAAGGTTCGGCCAAAGCCTGGCGGCCCCGGACCTGCGCTCGGAAATTAGGGATTACATCCTTTCGGGCAAGTGGTACGGCTTGAACCCGATCCTGCAGCCGGGCTGGGCAGGAACCATCGTCGTGGGGAACACCTCCGTCAAGGAGTATGCCGGGAAATCCATTGCCGAGCTCGCCGCCTCCGCGGGGCAGCATCCCCTTGACACCCTGATGGACGTCATTGTCAAGGACCCCCACGCCACCCGGGCCGAGCCGTCGGCCCAGCCCGACGAGCTCAAGCGCGTGTTCTACGGGCACCCCTTGGCCACGGTAGGCATCGACACCTTTCTGGTCGACCACACCGCCGGCAGCAGCGTCCCCCCCTACTACCTGCCTAACCCCAACTCTTTCGGCGGGATGGCCCGGTTCATCAAGCTGTACGCCGTGGGAATGTTGGGGCTTGAGGAAGGCATCCGCCGCCTTACCGGTCTGCCCGCCGCGCGGCTCGGCCTGGGAGACCGCGGGATCATCGCGGAAGGCAAGAAGGCGGACCTGGTGGTCTTCTGCCCAGAGACCGTACAGGATAAGGCCACCAGCGAGGAACCCAGGCAGTATCCGGAAGGCTTCGCATGGGTGTTTGTGAATGGCCGGGCAGCCATGGAGAACGGGACACTGGCACCCGCCGGGAGCGGCCGGGTCCTCCCCCGTCAAGCGTAGAGGTGATCATCAGCGCCAGCCGCCGTACGGATATACCTGCGTTCTTCGGGCCATGGTTCATGAACCGGATCCGCGAGGGATGGGCGGAAATCGCCCATCCCTTCCACCCCCGCCGGCTTAGGCGTTGCAGCCTCGCCCCGCAGGATGTAGATGTCATCGTGTTTTGGAGCAAAAACCCGCTTCCCCTGGTACAGCACCTGGGAGAGCTGGACCAGCGAGGGTATAGATGCTATTTCCAGTTCACGTTGAACGACTATCCCCTCGCCCTGGAGCCGGGTGTCCCCGGCTTGGCCGCCCGGCTCGACACCTTCCGCAACCTTGCCGACCGGCTCGGCCCCGGCCAGGTGCTCTGGCGGTACGACCCCATCATCGTCAGCTCGGCCACGCCGCCGGGCTATCATCTGGAGCGCGTGGACCAGATCGCGTCTGTCCTCGCCGGGTACACCCAGAGGCTCACCCTTAGCTTCTTGGATTTCTACGGTATGACCGCAGCACGACTGTCCCGGCTCTCGCAAGGAACCGGGATCGCCTTCACGGACATCACCGGGCCCGCCCACCGCACCGAGCTCTTGGCCCTGGCCCGGGGAATGAAGGACACCGCAGAACGCCACGGCCTCGCGGTGTTCACCTGCGCCGAGGCCGTGGACCTGGCCGAAGCCGGGATCCACCCCGGTGCCTGCATCGATGGGACCTTCATCCGTGAGACGTTTGGCATCGAAGTGGTGGGCCGCAAGGACCGGGGACAACGTCCTCTGTGCCTCTGCACGGAGTCCATCGACGTGGGGGCTTACCGCACCTGCCGTCACCAGTGCCCGTACTGCTACGCGACCCCAGCTAGCGCTTCAACCCAAAGGAGCCACGATCCGTCAAGTGCCATCCTGACCGCGTAGGAGCTGGGGTGCGGCTGACCTGACGTCACCTCATCGTCCACCGGCTTTTCCTTGACACTGCCTTCCCTTGAGCAAATCGGCGGCCTGGCATCCCGCTCCCCTTTCACCCGGTGGTTTGCGGCGGGCACAGGTAGATGGCCGCATGGGACTCGACCACCTACCTTGGCCGCGATCTTGCAGGCGGGCATCTGGAACCTCAAAGTCGCACGGCTCCACGTGAACGACCGAGTGGTCATGCCACCCGGCTCCGGCCTACCGCAGTGCGAGAACTAGGTTGCGCCCGGCAACCCGGTCAAAGGTCACCTCATCGTCAGTCTGACCCAGGGCGGCCGGGCTACCTGGGTTCCAGCCCGGCACGAACCTGACGAGCATTCCCCAGAATCCCTGCCTGCCTCCGCGCCATGGCGGCTCCACGTCGTACCCACCGCCTACCCACACGCGGTCGGCCGGCTTCAGTGTGCGCGACAGCTTCTCCCTCACTTCCGAACTGTATAACTGGCATGCAAGCGGACTGAGCCATCCGAAATCGATCACAGGCACTGTGCTAAGAGACCGGGGTCACCATCGTGCTCGCGGGCCTGGCAGAGGCGGGTAGGAAACCCTCCCCAGCCACGAACTTGTGAAGCGCCGGACCGCTGCTTCGCACCGGGGAAACGCCTCGCCGGGGTAGCCTGGTTCCTGCAACCCCGGTCCCTCCTCCCTCCCCAACTACGCGGACGGTACCCCCTCAACCACTGCAAACGTCAGCTCGGCCTCCACTGCCAGCTCCTCCCCAACCCAGGCCCGGGCCTGGCCTCTGCCGAACTGCCCGCGCCGCCGGGTGAGTTCCACCTCCAGGCGGAGCCGATCGCCGGGAACGATGGGGCGCCGGAACCGTACGTCGTCAATACCGGCAAACAAGGCCAACTTGCCCTGGTGCTCCGGCGCGGCTAAGAGGGCCACGGCGCCGGTCTGCGCCAGGGCTTCCAGTACCAGCACCCCGGGCATGATGGGCCGGCCTGGAAAATGGCCGGCCAGGTACCACTCGTCGACATGCACTTCTTTCTCTCCCACCGCCTTCACCCCGGGCTCCAGCTCGGTGATGGCATCCACAAAGAGAAAAGGTTCCCGGTGCGGGATGATGGCCTCAATGCCCGTTCTTCTCAACACGTTTCTGACCTCCAGCTGGGTTTGCGGCACTGCTTCGGGACGACCGCCTCTTCTCCTGCCGGCAGGTGGCACCCTGGGGCTGGGGGCTAAGACCTTCCTTGCTCCCCCTCCCCCATACGTGAAACCCGGGACGACAAAATCCCCGGGTATGGCAAGGTGCTACCGGAGTCGAGACCAGATCCACGCCGGGTCACCGGGAGCATCTATGATGAGAGCAAAGGGCGGCAGGACTTTCACGAGTCTTAGTAAACCTGGATACCAGCTGCGCCGACCGCCCGGAGATGGCCCAGGCTGGAGGTGAGGTGGGGTCACCGGGCCGGCAGGTGGGCGCATAGTACCGTACCGAGGAGGCGAGAGGCTTGGACAAGCACCAATACGAAGTCGGAAAGGAGCAGACTGGCTGGGGAGCGTATGCGGCCCTAGTCGGAGGCGCTCTTTTTCTTTCCGGGATCTTCTCCCGGCGCACGGATTGGCTGAGGTTCTTCGATTTCACCACGCTCTTAGGGGCCCACGGTAGAATCCCTGTGGAGGCGGCCCGGCTCACCTTCCGGGGGACAGGCGGCAGCGGGGCCCGGGAAGGCTTCATGTTTTCCCTGGAGTTGATGCCCGCGGTGATGCTGGCCCTGGGCGTCGTCGGCCTCATCGAGGGGCTGGGCGGGCTGGCTGCGGCGAGGAAACTGCTCACCCCACTGCTCCGTCCGCTCCTAGGCATCCCAGGTGCCGCCGGATTGGCACTTATAACCAACCTGCAGAGCTCAGATGCCGGCGCGGGCATGACCAAGGAGCTGTACCAGGCCGGCCACATTACCGACAACGAGCGCACCGTGTTTGCCATGTACCAGATCAGCGGTAGCGGTCAGATCACCAACTACTTCGGCACCGGGGCGGCACTCTTCGCCTTCTACCAGCTGGTGCCCATCATCGTGCCGTTTCTGGTCATCATCGCGTTCAAATTCTTCGGTGCCAACATGATCCGCCTATACATCCGGGTAGCGAGCCAAAGAGGGACCGCGGCCACCCGGACGTCGGCGGCAGGATAGGAGGACAACCCCTTGCAACAGGCACAGAGCGCACGCTCAAATGAGACGGTCATGGACAAATTCGTCAACGGCGCCCGGCGGGGCTTTACGGTCGCCACCGTCAACATGCTGCCCAACGTGGTCATGGCCTTCATCATCATCCAAGCCCTGAATGTCTCCGGCCTGCTCCCCCTCATAGGGCAGGTCTTCGGCCCGGTCATGGCTCTCTGGGGTCTGCCGGGCGAGGCCATCACGGTACTGGTATCCGCCTTCATGAGCATCGGCGGGGGAGTGGGAGCGGCGGCCGGCCTGGTGGGTACCAGACACCTGAGTTTCACCGACGCGACCATCCTGGCACCGGCCATCCAGCTCATGGGTTCACTGGTCCAGTGGGTCGGCCGCATCCTCGGCACCGCCGAGGTGAATTCCCGGTACTGGCCGCATTGCGTGGTCCTGGCCATCATCAACGCCCTGCTGGCCATGTGGGTGATGCGCTTCCTGGTGGCTTTGTTCTAACACCACCGGGGCCGGACTGGTGAGTGACGGAGGTCTGAGCATGAACGAGAGCATCGCCCAAGCGGTGGCATCATACCGTGCCGCCATATTGGAGACCTTGGAGCAGCTACATCGCATGCCCGAGTGGGGTCTGCAGGAGCACCGGACCTCCGCCCACCTGAAGGCAGCTCTGGCAGCTGCCGGCATCCCAATCCAGGAGCTCACCGAAACCGGTTTCGTCGCCGAGCTCACCGGAAAGGAGCCCGGCCTCTACGTAGGGCTGCGCGCAGACCTAGACGCGCTACCCTTCATCGATGAGGCCGGCCAGACGTACTACGCCCACACGTGCGGGCACGATGCCCACGCCACCATAGGGCTATGGACCCTGAAAGTCCTCAAGGAGCTGGAGTTGGTCAAGCGCGGTCGAGTGCGCGTCATTTTCCAGCCGGCTGAGGAGCGCCTGGTGGGGGCCAAGCTGATGGTGGAGGCCGGTGCCGGCCACCTACTCGATGAGCTGTACGGAGTGCACATCCGTCCCCAGCAAGAGGCGCGCCTGGGCCAAGCGGCCGCGGCCCTTTGGCACAGGGGGAGCACCGTGGCGGAATCCACCATCAAGGGACGTCCGGCCCACGGGGCCAGGCCGCACCTGGGCGTGAATGCCATTGACGGGGCGGCCCTGGCCGTGCTGGGGGTCAACTCACTGTGGGCCAACCCGGCCCAGCAGTGGTCCGCCAAGGTCACCAAGCTCGCCGGCGGTGGCGTCGCCAGCAACATCATCCCGGACCGGGCGGTCCTCACCATGGACCTGCGCGCCGAGTCCAATGGCCTCATGGAGGAGATCACGGGTAAGGCGCGGGTAGCCTGCCTGGGCGCAGCCGCGGCGATAGGCGGGACGGCCGACTTCAAGCTGTTAGTATCGGTGCCCGCCGCCGCCTATGATCGGGAAGCCATCGGACACTTGGCGGCGGCCATCACTGAGGTCTTGGGGCCGGAGGGCCTGCTAATGCCCATACGAAGCCCGGGCAGCGATGACTTCCATGAGTTCCGGCAGGCGAATCCCCAGTTGAAGACGGCCTTCCTGGCCCTGGGTGCCGATGCCACTCCCGGCCTTCACGATCCGCAGATGACCTTCGCGCCCGAAGCCGTGCTCATTGGAGTACACATCCTGGCCCTAGCTCTGGCGCGGCGAGTGGCAGAAAGCGCAGGATAGCGTGAATGGAGTCGGCGGCCACACCGTAGCGAAATGGCCGCCGGGCTTCGAAACGGAGCCAGCGTCGAGGGAGATAGGTCCTGCCGATCGGCCGGACCTATTTCCCTTCGCCTTCCCACCATAGGCAATGGGAAGCCAGCGAGCGAGCTACTGTTCAACCTCATCTCCGCCCGTACCGGACGCGGGAGCATGATTATCAGCATCAACCTGGAGTTTTCCCGCAGGCCGGAACTGTTCGGGGTGCAGAGACTGACTGCCGCCCTGGTCGACCGTCTGACCTTCAAGTCGGCCATCCTCAACATGAACGGGGAGTCATATCGTCTGCAGCAAAGACTGGCCCATGAAGTGAGAGCTTGAGGTGGATCACGTTCAGATGAGCACAAGTGGATCACTTTCACATGAGCAACCCCCCGGATCATTGCTTGGATTGGCAAACGGAAGCGTCTTTGAAGGTCTGGATGAATGGATGCGTTGCGGGCTCCGGGCGTGCATCTGATAGCAGTGGAACCCGAATCCGCGAACTGCGCCGGCTTGACATCCCGGACTGGGTGGTCTGAAAGCTCGGCAACACCCGGAAAGGGCCCTGCCACAGTGCCAAGGTGCTTAACAACGGGATGAGTACGCCTTACTGGCGCAATCATGGCCTTCTGAGCCTGACTGACCGATACGCAGGGCTTCTGATGGACTGATAGAGCGCCGGATGCGGACCCATACGTCCGGTGGTGCGGGAGGACAGCGGGGGCGACCCCGCCTGCTACCCGATCTCTCGGTAGCCTCGCGGCTCCGCCGCCCCCGTGTCCTCCGCTATGTGAGTTGCAGCACCTGTCTTGAGCGTTAGCCGGGCCGCTTGCCAGGGTCCTCCTCTTTCTCCTCCTCGGGGTCATCGGGCTTCTCCTCGCCCGCCGGCTCTTCGATCTCGATGCCCAGTATCTCCTCAAACTTTTCGAGCGTTGGATCCTGGGCAAGAGCCTCCTTCACCGTTGTCAGGGCTGCATCATGCGTAAGGCCGCCTTCGGTAAGCTTGACGACAGCATCAGTGACCTTATCGATCTCTTCGAGCGCGGGGTCGGCCTCGACAGCGGCCCTGATCACGGCCAAGGCGGCGTCGCCGGTAATGCCGCTCTCATGCAGGTCAACCAGGGCGGCCATCAAGGTGGTCACTTCTTCCAGGAAAACCTCAGGGTCAAGGTTGAGGGTGGTATCAGTCTGCATGGCGAGTATCGCCATGCCCTGCTCAAGCGGCACACCGGCCTCCACTAGGTCGATGATGCCTGCGGTGATCGTGCTGATCTCTTCCAGGGACGGGTCGGCCTTGGCGGCGGCCCTGATCACGGCCA
>DMHJ01000080.1 GCA_003449495.1 Clostridiales bacterium UBA8153 | reverse complement strand
CCGGCGAGGAGGGCATGCAGCGCCTGCGGGAGACGCTGAAGGAGCGGCTGAGTGCCGTCTTTGAACGCTCGCGCGTGGTCAGGGTGCTGTTTGTGGAGTTCGTCATCCAGTAGAGGGAAGAGTGAGGAGGTGGATCATGGCTACACTATCCCAGCGCGATGTGGACAACCTATTGGCTTCACTGAGCCGGGGAGGCGTAGAAGTCAAACCTGACCGGCTGTCTCGCAGTGGCAAGCGACTGCGCATCTATGATTTCCGCAGGCCGGACAAGTTCCCCAAGGACGCCCTGCGCGTGCTCCAATTCCTCCACGAGGACTTCGCCCGCTCCCTGACCGGCTATTTCTCCGGGCAGCTGCGGAGCATGGTCACTACCAGCGTTTCTTCGGTGGACCAGATGACCTTCGAGGAGTACTGCCGGATGTTGCCCAGCCCGTGCGCGGTGGGCGTGGTCAACCTCAAGCCCTTGCCCAGCCAGGCTCTAGTGGAGATCCACCCGGCGCTGTGTTTCCCGGTCCTTGACCGCCTGTTCGGCGGGCCGGGACGTCCGGTCGACAAAGCGCGGGCGCTTACGGAGATCGAGGAGACGGTGCTGGCCAACCTCATGAGCGGCATGTTGCGGGTGCTGGCAGACAGCTGGAGCAAGGTTGCCTCGGTCCAGCCCTCGGTCTCGGATATCGAGGGGAACCCTCTATTTGTCCAGGTGCTGTCGCCCAGCGAGATGGTGGTGGTGATCACCATCGAGGTACGGTTGGGGGGGCAGAACGGACCGATGAACCTGGTCCTGCCCCACCTGATGATGGCGCCGGTGATGCCCAAGCTCTCTACCCACCGGCTGTTTGGAGCCGGGGCTACCCCCGACCCGGCCCAGAGCGCCCGGTCCATGGCGGGCGGTATCGCCCGGGTGGAAGTAGAGCTCACCGCCATCTTGGGTACCTCACAGGTGGCCATGCGCGAGCTGTTGGGCCTGGAAGTCAACGACATCATCGGCCTGGATGCGCCGGTAGACGGTGAGGTCACCGTGCTGGTGGAGGGCAAGCCCAAGTTCCGGGCCCGGCCGGGGCGACACGGCAAGCATTTGGCCTGCCAGATCACGGAGTTGTTCGAAGAGGGGAATGAGCCATGAGCGAAATCGCCTTGACCCAAGAAGAAATCGAAGCCCTGCTGCGCGCTTCTGACTCCGGGGAAACCCCGGCGCCCGGGCGGCGGGAGGGTAAGGACGGTCCGGCCCTCAACCGTCTCCTCTACTCGGCCACTCTGGCCGGGTCGGCCGCCCTGGAGGCGGCCTTGGGAGCTAAGGTCAAAATCGACCCTCCGGCGGTATCCCCCGCCCCCGGACACGACGGGCGCGCCCACCTGGTGCTGCCGGTAACCGACGCCGGCGGCGGGTATCTGCACCTGCTCATTTCCACGCCGGTGGCCCAGGCCATGCTGGACCTGCTATGTGGTGGCCACGGGGTCAAGCAGGACGAGCTGCTGGCCAGCCAGGTGAAGACCGTAGGTGAGGTCCTGGGAGAACTGGTGCGAGACTTCGCCGCCCACTTGAGCGCGGTGAATCAAAGGCCGGTGGAGCTGACCTTGGGCGAGCCCTCCGTGCTGGAAGCCGGGGACTACTCCGGCTGGCTGGCCGAGCTCAAACCGGAACTCCGCTTGGTCTATCCCTGGCTGGTGGGTGACAGCGCCCGGGGTTTTATGGAGCAGTGGTACAGCCGGGCGATGCTGGAAGCGCTGGCGGTTTCACCGGGGCCCGCCGCCCCCCGGCGCGCGGCCCATGGGCCGGTAAGCATCCGTCCGCCCGCCTTTGAACCGCTGCAGGCGGGTCCGGTCCGGCCCGGCGGGACCAACCTGGATCTGCTCTTGGATGTCCCCTTGCAGGTAACCGTGGAGCTGGGGCGCACCCGTCGCAGCGTGAAGGAGGTCCTCGCGTTAGGCATTGGGTCGGTGCTGGACATCGAGAAGCTGGCCGGCGAGGCGGTGGAGGTCTTGGTCAACGGCAAGCTGGTGGCCCGGGGCGAAGTCGTGGTCATCGACGACAACTTCGGGGTGCGTATCACCGACATCCTGTCGCCCCAGGACCGGGTGAAGAAACTGGGGGAGTGACGCCGGTGGAAGGTGTGACGGTTTGGGGCCTGCTACAAGTGGCGGTGCTCCTGGTGGGCATGGTCTGGCTGATTCCGGCCCTGGCTCGCCGGATGGCGCGACGGGGCAAGCTGATGGCCGGGCATCACCTGCGCGTGGTGGAGTCAGTCTCGTGCGGGGGAAACCGGGTGCTCTGCCTGGTGCGCTCGGGCGGGAAGGACCTTTTGCTGGGGGTCACCGACGGTGGCATTACCCTCCTGCAGATGCTGGATAGTCCTGAGGCCGCAGCGGGGGTAGAGGTCCCGGGCTTCAGGGAACAGCTTGCCCGCCTCTGGCCCCAGAGGGGGCGTGAAGGTGACTAAGGCGCTAGCTGGACTGATCTTGGCTTTAGCCTTGGTGGCGGTAATGGCCGGGCCGGTCCGGGCCCAGGCGGTCCCGTTGCCTGCTCTTGACTTGCGGGTGGGCACCACCACGGAACCGGCGCGGGTGGTCACCACCCTGCAGATCATCGCCCTGTTGACGGTGCTGAGCCTGGCGCCCGGCATCATGCTGCTGATGACCTCCTTCACCCGCTTGGTGGTCAGCCTGGCGTTCCTTCGCAGCGGTCTGGGCACCCAACAGGTCCCGCCCAACCAGGTGTTGGTGGCCTTGGCGCTGTTTCTCACCTTCTTCATCATGGGGCCGGTATGGGGGCAGGTGCACAGCCAAGCGCTGGCCCCGTACCTGGCGGGCGAGCTGGACCAGGCCACCGCCCTCACCCGGGCCCTGGAGCCGGTGCGGGATTTCATGTTCCGGCAGACCCGCGAGCGCGACTTGGCCCTATTCATGAGCATCGCCGGTCATCCCCAGCCGGAAACCCTGGACGACGTACCTACCTCCGCCCTGATCCCGGCCTTCGCCATCAGCGAGCTACAGACGGCGTTTCAGATCGGCTTCATCATCTTCATACCCTTTTTAGTCATCGATATGGTGGTGGCCAGCACCCTTATGTCCATGGGCATGCTCATGCTGCCCCCGGTGATGATCTCGTTGCCCTTTAAAGTCCTGCTGTTTGTGGTAGCGGACGGCTGGAACCTGCTGGTCGTGTCCCTGATCCGGGGTTTTCGTTAAGGAGGCGGCCTATGAGCCAGGAACTGGTGGTTACCATCGGACGTGAGGCCCTGGTCACGGTGTTGCTGTTGGCCGCCCCCGCGCTGGGCCTGAGCTTGGCCACCGGGCTTATCGTCAGCATTTTTCAGGCCACCACCCAGATTCATGAGCAGACCCTGGTCTTCGTGCCCAAAATCGTCGCGGTGCTGGTGGCCATCGGCATCTTCGGCGAGTGGATGCTGACCCAGCTGTTGGAGTACACCCGGCGGCTCTACGCCGTGCTTCCCACGCTACTACCTTAGGAGGAGTGCCGGTGGCCGAGGACCTCACCCATATGGCCCTGGTGAGCATGCGTGTCATGGGCGTGCTGGCGGCCGGGCCGGTCTGGAGTAGCCGCTATCTGTACTGGCCGGTCCGTGCCCTGCTGGCCGTATACACCGGCGTCGCCTTGGCGCCGGTGGTGGCCCGGGCTCCCCTGACCCAGGGTGCCGGCCTGCTACTGTCGGCAGGAAGGGAACTCGCCACCGGGCTGGCTTTGGGATTCATGGCCGGGCTGGTGTTTTCCGCCGTGCAGGTGGCCGGACATCTCATAGATATGGAGACCGGCTTTGGCATCGTCAATGTCCTGGATCCCAACCTGGGGCAACCCGCGCCCGTGGTGGGCAGCTTCCTGTACCTTTTGGCCATGCTGGTGTTTTTGAGTCTCAACGGCCATCACCTCCTCTTGATGGCCCTGGCCGACAGCTTCCAGGTGGTGCCCGTGGACTCCGCCCTCTGGGGAGGGGGTTCCCTACGGGTCGTGGTCGATGCCAGCGGGGAGATGTTCTGGATCGCTTTGCGCATCGCCCTGCCCGTGGTGGGCGCCTTGTTTGTGGGTTCGGTGGCGCTGGGGTTGGTGGCCCGCAGCGTCCCGCAGCTGAACATCTTCGTGGTCGGGCTGCCTGCCAAGTTGGCCGGAGGTCTTCTGCTCCTGAGCTTGGCCATGCCCGCCTACGTGCTCATGGTGGAGGTCCTGGCCAGAGACAGCCACCGGCATACCATGGCTCTGCTGCGGCTCATGCGGTAGGGGGGAAACGCTTGCAGCTACAACTATTCTCCCAGGAGAAACGGGAAGCCCCGACCCAGCGCAAGCGCCAGGAGGCCAGGCGCAAAGGCCAGGTATTCCAGAGCGCAGAGCTTTCGGCCGCCGTGGGTCTTTTGGCGGTGTATTACGCCGTGCGCCTCACGGCCCCCCGCGTGGCGGAGCTGGCGCGCTCCCTGCTGGTGGAGCACTGGCAGGAGCTGAGGCCGGTGGATACGGTGGACGCGGCCCAGGCACTGTACCTGACGGCGGTACGCTGGGCCGGCGCCATGGCCTGGCCGTTGGCGGCGGCGGCCGTGGGCGCATCCCTGGTGGTGGGGACGGCCCAGACCGGCTTGGGCTTTAATGGTGGGCTGCTCGCACCCAAACTGGAGCGCCTGAACCCCCTGGCCGGACTGCAGAAACTCTTTTCCCGCCGGACCCTGGTGGAGGGTGCCAAAGCCGTCTTGAAGGTCACTTTGGTAGGTGCGGTGGTGTGGACGGCACTGGAGCGTCGCGCCGGGGTCTGGCCGACTTTGGGCCTCATGCACCCGCTGCCCGCCGTGGGTCTGGTGGCCGAGGCCGTCCACGGTGTGGCCGTGCCTGCCGGACTGGTCCTGCTGGGGCTGGGTGCTATCGACTATGCCTACCAATGGTGGGAGCATGAGAAAAACTTGCGCATGACCCGGCAGGAGCTAAAAGACGAATTGAAGGACACCGAAGGCCGGCCTGAGGTCAAGGCCGCCCAGCGTACCCGCCAGCGTCTGCTGGCCCGCCGGCGCATGATGGCCGCCGTGGCCAAGTCCGACGTGGTGGTGACCAACCCCATCCACTACGCGATTGCGCTCAAGTATAACTTGGCCGTCGCTCCGGCGCCGGAAGTGGTGGCCAAAGGGCGGGACCTGATGGCCGCGCGCATCGTGGCAGAGGCCAGGAAGCACCGGGTGGCCATCGTTCCCAATCCGTCATTGGCGCAGGCGCTCTATCGTTCCGTGGATATCGGTGATTACATACCGCCCCAGCTGTACCAGGCCGTCGC